>JBKJOH010000241.1:0-5675 GCA_046593295.1 Polaromonas sp.
CCCAGCCCCCCCCCAAAAAACTCACAGCAATCCGGCTCCAGCGCCTCTGGATGTTGCACAGCCAGCGACTGATTCCATCGCCAATAACCCACCACAGCGGCTGCCAGAGCCCAGCGCAGCAACCGACACCACAGCCACCAGTGCCCAACTGGCGGCAGCGTCATTACCGCTGCCCAGCAGCGCCGCAACTTCTGCTACCGCTACGGCCACAGCACTACCAGCAGGCCCGCAAACCACGCCCGTGACAGCCATCAACCTGCCCGGCTCGACGCTGTTGTTCTACAAAATGACGGGCACATCCAAAGGCCTGACCTACCAGGCCGATGCCGAGCTGGGCTGGGTCACCGATGGCAGCCAGTACGAGGCCTACATGAAAGTCAGCGCGATGTTTTTGGGCTCGCGCAGCATGACGAGTACGGGCCGGGTCGGGCCGGGCGGGCTGGCACCCACACGGTTTGCTGACAAGTTCAAAAACGAGCTGGCTGCGCATTTTCAGCCCGACAGCCAAAAAATCACTTTCAGCGCCAACACCCCCGACGCCCCGTGGATCGAAGGTGCACAAGACCGGGTCAGTGTGTTTTTGCAGCTGGGCGGCATGCTGGCGGGTAAGCCCGAAGGCTTTCCGCCGGGTAGCGAAATCACGCTGTACACCATTGGCCCGCGTGAGGCCGATATCTGGACGTTTGTGGTGGAGACAGAAGAAAAACTCAACCTGCCCACAGACGATGTGACAACCATCAAGCTCACACGCAAGCCGCGCCGCGAATTCGACCAGAAGGTTGAAATCTGGTACGCCCCTTCGCTGGGCTATCTGCCTGTGCGTAATCGCATCACCCAACAAAACGGTGACTTTATTGACCAACAGCTCAGAAGTGTTGGCCACAAACCCTAACGGGCCAGACTCGCTGACTTACACTGAATATATATCGATGAACGCATTGAATTTGGCATCATCGTTGCTATCTGAGTAAAAAGGACACATCCATGCACATGCTCTACGACTCAGAATCATTTGTGGTGGTACAGATTCACGCCAACGCGCCTGAAGCGTCGGCCCCACCGCCGACCATCCCGCAACTGGTCAGAAACGGGTTCGAGATTGTCGACAAACGCTCGGGCAAAGAGGTTTACCTAGACGGCTCTTGGGCTGAGATGTTTCAGCAACGCCTGAGCGCATGGGCACAAAACACCCCCACGCAGCAGGAAATTGAAGACACGCTCGAAGGCTACAGCGGCCTAGCGACCACACCTATCTCCCTGCACTAGACTTTTTGACTCTATAAAACCAACGGTAGGCAGGCTCAGACAGCAGCAGGGTCAGGGTGATGCGGACAAGGGCCAGTTCAAGAACTGCGGGTAGATGTCGGCGAAAATCAGGAAGCATGAAGACTTGAATACTTGTAGGAAGAGGTAACCCAGCCTACACGCAAACAGCAGCACAGGCTTTGCTGAAAGCATTAGTATCCACTGATGTCCGATTTGTCTCTCACCTGCCCAGCAAGCCCTTTGACGCTGTTTGCGCACTTTGTCCGCGCCGCCCTGTCCGTGCTTGTGCCCATAGTCCTTGCAACAGGCTGCGCCGGGCGTGCAGAAGCGCCGGTACTGCAGCCGCTCAACGACGACATTGCGTTGGCAACTACAGAGCGCATAGCCCCGCTTCTGCCAACCGAAATTTTACTGATCGGCGAGCAACACGATGCTGCACAGCATCAGCAAATAGAGCAGCAGGTCATTGCCCTGCTGGCGGCACGCGGCTTACTGGCAGCGCTGGCACTGGAGATGGCCGATGCGGGTGTCAGCACTGCGAATCTCAAACCCAGCAGCACCGAACAGCAGGTCAAGTCTGCCCTGAAATGGAACGCCAAAGGGTGGTCGTGGGAAGCCTATGGACCTGCCGTGATGACCGCTGTACGCGCCGGTGTGCTGGTGCTGGGGGCCAACTTGCCGCGCGCGCAAATGCCGGGCAGCATGGTTGATGGCAAGCTGGATGGGCAGCTACCCGGCCCGGCCCTAAAGGCACTGCAGCAACTGATTCGCATCAGTCACTGCAACCTGCTGCCTGAAAGCCAGATCACGCCGATGACACGCCTACAGATTGCCAAAGACATCAGCATGGCCAACACGCTGAGCCAGGCCGTGCTGCCTGGCAAGACCGTTGTGATGCTGTCCGGCAGCGCGCACGCCGACCGCAAGCTGGGCATACCGCAGCACTTAAGCGCAAGCGTCAGCCATAAATCGGTCCGCCTACTGGCAGGCAAGCCAGAACTTGATAGTGCCGAGCAATTTGACAGCATCTGGACAACGCCAGTCCTGCCTGAAAAAGATTACTGCGCTGACTTAAAAAAGCAGATGGGGCGCTAGGGGGTTCTGTCGCATTAAGCGAATTTCCAAAAATTGACCCACTACCTGTAGCGTCTCAACCTTGGCGATACGCTACCCCTGGTGTGTCGCGAAAACGAAAAATGCTTAATGCGACAGAACCCAAACCAGCCACCCCCAGCACGCCCTGGGTGGCCAATTGCGTCAGGCCCTGAATGTCTGACACATGCAAGTAAGTCGGCAACCTGGCGAGCAGGCTTTGCGGGTCAGCACCTAAAGCTGCGCTGGAGTCGGGTTTGGGCATGGCCTGATTGTGGCGGCAAATACACCGCCAATGCGAGGGCACCCAACGCTAGCGCGACAAACTGGATGCTATTGTTTTAGTAGCTGCTTACGCCCGTAAACAGGGCATTATGGCTATTTTTAGGGGTCAAAAATGGCCGTAAACCAATAAAAATGGACGTGACCAGCTACTGAATTAATAGCAGCTAGAAACCTTCATGCGGCATCAAATACCGCCATTGCCCAACCGGCAGGTGGCCCAGGTTGACGCGGCCAATGCGCACCCGCTTGAGGCCGGTGACAAACAGGCCGACCTGCTCGCACATGCGGCGGATCTGGCGCTTTTTGCCCTCTAGCAGCACAAAACGCAGTTGCTCGGGGTTTTGCCAGCTGACCTGTGCGGGGCGCAGCGCTTGGCCGTCCAGGCTCAAGCCGTGGCACAGCAGAGCCAGCTTCTCTAGCGGGAAGGCAGCTTGCACATTGAGGTTTTCATTGCCCAGGCTGACGCGCACCAGGTACTCTTTTTCCATCAACGAATCTTCGCCAATCAGTTGCCGGGCAACGCGGCCATCCTGAGTAAGCACTAACAGCCCGATGGAATCAATATCCAGCCGCCCAGCGGGGGCCAGTCCACGCAACTGCTCATGACCCCAGCGCATACGGCTGTTGCATTCACGCCAGCGGTTCTGCGGCTGCACCAGCACCACGGCCGGTTCGTGGCCGTCTTCGGCCTGGCCGCTGACGTAGCCGACGGGCTTGTTGATCAGGATGGTGACCTGCTGGCGCTGCTGCTGCTCGGCTTCGCGCGCTACTTCGATGCGCGCATCCAAAGCGACAGGCTGGCCCATCACGGCGGGCTTGCCGTCCACCCGAACCCAGCCCTTGATGATCCAGTCATCTGCCTCGCGGCGCGAACACAGGCCGAGTTCAGCCATGCGTTTGTTCAGGCGAATGGTGGTGCCGGTCGACGCACCGGGCGAGCCGGCGGGTGCGACGGCCGCTGCGCGTATGCGCACGGCTGGCGCGGCAGGGCCTGGCGGCTTGGAGTTAGGAGGTACTGACATCGCGTGCTAGTTTAAAGCCCCGACTGAGTCCGCTGAATTCAGCACTGTGATTTACCCCGGTAATAAATTACAATCACAGCATGATTCAAGTACAAACCAAACTCACCTCGCAAGGCCAGGTTTCCGTTCCTGTAGCGGTTCGGCGTTTGCTGGGCTTGATGCCTGGCTCTTCGTTGGAATGGCAAGAGCGCAATGGGCAGGTGGTGGTTCAAAGGGCGACGCAGCATGACACCCTCGCAGCACATGCGGCGTTATTTGGGGACGAAAAAACAGGCGCTACCAAGGCGAAGACGCTGCTAGAGCTCAAACAAGGTATCGCTAAACACATGCAACAGCGCCATGCGCGCGCTTGACACCAATGTTCTGTTGCGTCTGCTCGTGCGCGACGACGCAGCGCAAGCAGAAACTGCTGATGCCTTCATAGCTAAAGGTGCTTGGGTGTCCCACCTGGTATTGGCTGAAACCCTATGGGTTCTAAGTGCTGTGTATGAACGCAGCGCCCAGCAATTGATTGCGTTGCTGGATATTTTGCTGGTGCATGAAAGCCTGGTGCTGCAAGACGCAGACACAGTGGCCGCGGCGCTGACGCACTTCAGGCGCAAACCAGCATTGGGTTTTTCTGACTGTCTGGTTCTGGAGATTGCGCGCAAGGCGGGGCACACACCACTGGCAACTTTTGACAAGGCTTTGGCAAAGTTGCCTGATGGAGAAAAACTTTAGGGCACTTCTAGAAATTCAGATTTTCAGGATGAAGTGCAAGGCGCACGGAGCGCAGCAACCGGAATGTACTTCAGGTACATGAGGATTGCGAGCACCGCGCAACACAGCAATTTGCCTGAAAAATAAATTTATAGAGGTGCCCTTTAATCGGGCTATCACCAGGCTCCTAGCAACAGCAAACACTTCTCAGCCATTTCAGGGCTTGAGCTGCGCGTATTCAAGCCCTAAAACGAGGTGAACCTAGCCAAAAAAGTGGACAGTGAGTCCTCCGGCCGCACGGCGCTATTTGAAATTGGCCAGAAAATGTGCGAGATCGGCCAAATCGCCGTCCTTGAGTCCGTACAGGGAGGCTGCCATGATGGTGTCGCGCCCGAGGCCGGGGTGGTCGCGGAACTGCTTCATGGAGTACAGCAAAAACTCTTCCTGCTGCCCGGCCAGCCTTGGAATCTGCTGGCGGCCGGTGTAGTCTGGCAAATGGCAGGTGCCGCACAACATTCTCTGGTCGGTGTCATTGCCGCGCTGGTAAGTGACGCTGTTAACGGACTGGGATACCCGGATCGGTGTCTGCGCTGAAAAATAGTTCGCCAGCAGCACCAGGTCCGCGTCCTTCACGCCATCGAGCAGCCCCTTCATTTGCGCAATGT
Organism: Polaromonas sp.; assembly: GCA_046593295.1. Lineage (GTDB taxonomy): Bacteria > Pseudomonadota > Gammaproteobacteria > Burkholderiales > Burkholderiaceae_C > Polaromonas. The sequence goes on from JBKJOH010000241.1 coordinate 5,030, forward strand.
CACGCAGGCCTTCCCGGATCAGGACCAACTGGTTTTCAAGAAAGAGCTTGGGCTGTCCAGCCAGCGAGGGGGTCAGGGGAATCTGCGAGTTGCCTTGCGGGCCGTGGCAGGCGATACACAGCGCCAGTTGCGGGGGCTGCTGGGCCTGGGCGGGTGCCAGGAAAAAAAGCAGAGCAACTGCTGCCAGTGCCATGCTTGTATGGGAGAAATTGCTTGTTTTATGGTTTGGCATAAGAGATGCAGTAGATGGCACCCAGTTGCTCATCGGAGAGCAGCAGGGAACCATCGGGCATTTGCAGGATGTAGGCCGGGCGGCCCCATGGTCTGCATCGGCAGGGTCACGCCCTCGCAGGCCTTGTCCTTCTTGATGTCGGGATCGGCAATGCCGTTGGCGTGGCAGTAGGGGAAGCCGAAGTTCTGGCCGACCTTGCTCAGGCGGTTGAGCCCGTCTTCCGGGCTGTCGTCGCCCATCCAGTCGCGGCTGTGGTTGGTGAACCAGAGCTCCTTGGTGACCGGATGAAAGTCGAAGCCCACCGTGTTGCGCACGCCGCGGGCAATGACTTCCATGTTGGAGCCATCGGCATCGTAGCGGCGGATCTGGGCGTATTCCTCACCGGGTACGCAGATGTTGCAGGGCGCGCCAAAC
>JBKJOH010000254.1:0-2735 GCA_046593295.1 Polaromonas sp.
AGGGCGCGATGTCACTGACCGAGCTGATTGATGCGCGCCGCACGCTGCGCAGCATCCTGATCGAAGACCTGGCCGCGCGCACCGATCACGCCAAGGCCGCGCAGGCCTGGGTTATTCGGCAAGAAGTGCGCAAGCCGTGACGAACGCCCTAACAACACCTCTGACAACTGATATTTCTTTCGGACTCATCGTGAAACAAACCCCCACAACAGCTATCACAGCTCTTTCCGCCTGCGCCTTGCTGGCCATCACCTTGCTCGCGGGCTGCAGCGAAGCACCAGTCCCCGCTGCGCAACCTGCCGCGCCCATCGTGCAGGGCAACCAGTTGCGCTTTACCGCTGGCCATCCGCAACTGGCCCTGCTGGGCCTGACCGCCGCCGCGCCCGTCAAGACCATTACTGTGGAACTGCCCGCACGACTGGTGTGGAATGAAGAACGCACGCAGCGCATTTACCCCGCGTTTGCCGGTCGCGTCATGGCCATCAAAGCCGACGTAGGCCAAGCGGTCAAACCCGGCAGTTTGCTGGCGCAACTGGCTTCGCCCGACTTTGGCATGGCCCAGGCCGACACCATGAAGGCGCAGGCCGATTCACGCCTGACGCAAAAATCATTGGCGCGCCAGCGCGAGCTGTTTGAGGCCGGCATCATCGCCCGCAAAGACCTCGACCAGTCCGAGGCCGATGCAGCTAGGGCCCAGGCCGAGGTCAGCCGCGCTGACGCGCGCACTCGGCTTTACGGCGGCGGCGGCGGCGCAGTCAATCAACAGCTGGCACTCAATGCCGCCATCAACGGTATCGTCGTCGAGCGCAACCTCAACCCCGGTCAAGAGGTACGCCCCGACCAGTCCGGCCCCGGCGTGCCCGCACTGTTTGTGGTGACTGACCCGAGTTCGCTGTGGGTGCAAATTGATGCCCGTGAATCTGAAGTCGGCACACTGCAACCCGGCGCCAGCTTTGAGCTGGTGGTGCCGACCCTGCCGGGCCAAAAATTTGAAGGCCGCGTGACGGCTGCGGCGGACTTCATTGACCCGGCTACGCGCACCATCAAGATTCGCGGCCTGGTGTCCAACACAGACCGCAAACTCAAAGCCGAAATGCTGGCCACGGCCCGCATTGAGCGCACCGTTGGTGCAGGTGTGATTGTTCCCGCTGCTGCAGTGTTGTTAAGTGGCGCAAGGCATCTGGTTTTTGTGCAGACCGAGCCGGGGGTTTTTGAATCTCGCGAGGTCACACTCAGCTATCAAGGCCCCAAAGAAATCGCGATTTCGCGCGGGCTTGAAGTCGGTGAGCAGGTGGTGAGCGACAACACCTTATTGCTGGCGCGCCAATTCCGGATCGCACGGGACGATGCCAAGATGGTTGACGAGAAACCGGCAACCCCAGCGATGGCTGCGACCGCAAGTGCCAGCAAAAATATGACAGGCAATAAAAAATGAGGGCGCTTATTCAGTACGCGCTGCGCCAGCCGCTGCTTATCGTTCTGGCCACCTTGCTCTTTACGATGGCCGGTGTCGTTGCCTATAAAAATCTTTCAGTTGAAGCCTTCCCGGATGTCACCGATACCCAGGTGACTGTGATTGCGCTATACCCGGGGCGCGCTGCGGAAGAGGTTGAAAAACAGGTCACTCTGCCGATTGAAACCGCATTGGCCGGATTGCCCAATTCCATCCGTGTGTTCTCGCACACCCAGTTTGGACTGTCGTACACCGTGGTGACTTACGACGATGCGGCCAACGTCAATATCGTCCGCCAGCAAATCAGTGAACGCCTCAACGGACTGGACGTACCTGCTGGCGCGCAAGTCAATATAGCGCCCAACGCCACGCCGGTGGGCGAGGTGATGCGCTACCGGGTGCGCGGCGACGGCAAAACCACGACTGAATTGCGCACCCTTGAAGACTGGGTGATTGAGCGTGGCCTGCGCCAGGTGCCCGGCGTGGCCGATGTGATTGCCATGGGCGGCTTCATCAAACGCTACGAGGTGCAACCCGACCTCGACAAACTGCGCGCCACCAAACTCACTTTTCAAAACGTGCTCGACGCATTGGGACGTGGTAACTCCAACGCCGGCGGCAGCTATGTCGCTCAGGGTGCGCAGCAGTTTGCAATTCGCGGGATTGGCTTGCTCCGCGATGCTGACGACATTGGCCGCATCGTGGTGGCGGCGCGCAACGGCACACCGATTCTGATTCGTGATATTGCGCAGGTCACGATAGGCGCTGTGCCGCGTTTGGGCATCGTCGGCCAAGACAATGACGACGACATCGTCACCGGCATCGTCATCATGCGCAAAGGTGAAAACCCGAGCGTGGTACTCAAAGCCGTGAAAGAAAAAATCGCTGACCTGAACGCCAGAGCCTTGCCCAAGGGCGTGCAAATCGTACCGTTTTATGACCGCACCTGGCTGATGGACAAAACGCTGACCACCGTGTTCGGGAATCTGGTCGAAGGCGCGCTGCTGGTGTCGCTGGTGCTGTATCTGTTTTTGTCCAACCTGCGTGCGTCACTGGCTGTGGTGGTGGTGATCCCGCTGGCGTTGCTGGCAACTTTTCTCGGCCTGAAGTTCATGGGCATACCAGCCAATTTGCTGAGTCTGGGGGCGATGGACTTCGGCATCATCGTCGATGGCGCGGTGATCGTGATTGAAAACATCATGCACCGGCTGGCTCAAAACAAGGAAGACATGAGTCCCGAAGAGCGGCAAAAAGTCATTGTCGATGCTGCCAACGAAGTGGG
>JBKJOH010000349.1:0-8167 GCA_046593295.1 Polaromonas sp.
ATGGCTTTGACGGTGTAGCCGCGCTTTTCCAGGTTGCCCGTCATCACCTTATAGGTGCTGGCCGGAAAGCTGTTGCCGTGAGAAAAAACGATGAGAGGTTTGGGGGCGAGTGGCACAGTGCGTCAAATCAAATAAATGTTTCATTATGGGCGGCGTATCGTAGCCAGCGAGTCGCCAGCGCGCATAAAAAAAGCCGTCTTTCGACGGCTCTTTTACTTCACTTGACAGGCACACCCTGCAAAACGGCGGATGGCTTTTGACGGCCTTCCGGGCTTTTTTAGCAGTTTTTATGCTGCTTTTGGTGTGGCTAATGCCAAGGCTTTCACCTTGGATGACAGGCGGGACTTGTCGCGCGCTGCCTTGTTTTTATGAAAAATGCCTTTGTCCGCAACGGTGTCGACAATGCTCTGGGCTTTGGCGAAAGCGTCTTTGGCTTTGTCTTTGTCGCCTGCAGCAACGGCTTTTTCAACGTTTTTCACAGCAGTACGGTATTTGGAGCGCAGCGAGGTGTTCGCGGCATTGAGTTTGACGTCCTGACGGACGCGTTTGCGGCCTGATGCCAGGCGCGGGTTCTTTTTCTTGGGTTTGGCGGTTGCCATAAATTAATTCCTTAATGTTCTCGAAACGAATTCGAAAATGGTCTGCGGATGTTGCAAGCGAAGCCTATGATTATAGCGCCCCCACGGTTGCTCACTTCGTGTAGCGCCCTGCCCCCCGAGGGGGCCGCCCGCCTACGGTCCGGCAAAGCCGGTTCCGTGTCTTGAGCTGGAATTGCTTCGTTTGAGGCTAGGTAAACTCCCCTCGTGTCACTTTTTAAAGCCGCCTCTACCGTCTCGCTTCTCACGCTTGTCTCGCGCATCACCGGGCTGGTGCGTGAGCTGCTGATTGCATCGACCTTTGGCGCGAGCGCGATGACCGATGCCTTTAACGTCGCGTTTCGCATTCCCTACCTGTTTCGCCGCCTGTTTGCGGAGGGTGCGTTTAGCCAGGCTTTTGTACCCGTTCTGGCGGCGAGCAAGGCGCAAAACGGTGAGGCCGAGACAAAACTGGTGATTGACCGGGTCGCTACGCTGTTGACCTGGGCCTTGCTTTTGACCTGCGTACTGGGTGTGGCGGGTGCGCCGGTGCTGGTCTGGCTGATGGCCAGTGGCCTTAAGCAGGATCCGCGCGGTTTTGAGGCTGCGGTATTTATGACGCGCTGGATGTTCCCCTACATTGGTTTTATGTCGCTGGTGGCGCTGTCTTCGGGGGTGCTCAATACCTGGCGGCGGTTTGCTGTGCCTGCGGCCACGCCTGTGCTGCTCAATCTGGCCATGATTGCTGCGGCCTGGGCGGGTGCGCCATGGTTTAAAGCGCACGGTATTGAACCGATTTATGCGCTGGGCGGTGGAGTCATGTTGGGCGGTATCTTGCAACTGGCCGTGCAGATTCCAGCGCTCTTAAGCCTGGGTTTATTCCCAAAAATAAGACTCAATTGGGCTGCATTGGAGGCAGCATGGGCAGATCCAGCTACTAAAAATATAGCAAAACTGATGCTGCCAGCCCTGCTGGGTGTTAGCGTTGCGCAAATCTCTTTACTGATTAACACGCAAATCGCCTCGCACCTCACACCCGGCAGCGTGAGCTGGCTGACCTATGCCGACCGCCTGATGGAATTCCCGACTGCCATGCTGGGCGTAGCGATTGGCGTGGTCTTGATGCCGCAACTGGCCGCTGCAAAGGCCGCAAATGATGCATACAAATATTCAGCCATGCTGGACTGGGGCCTGCGCATTGTGGTGCTGCTGGTCGTGCCCTGCGCAGTGGCCTTGCTGACGTTTGCCCAGCCGCTGGTAGCCACGCTCTACCACTACGGTGTCTTTACCGATAGGGACGTGTTGCAGACGACTACGGCGCTCATGGGCTATGGCGTTGGCTTGCTGGGGCTGGTCGCCATCAAGGTGCTGGCACCGGGCTTTTACGCGAGCCAAGACATCAAAACCCCGGTGCGTATTGCGGTGGTTGTGCTGGTTATCACGCAGTTGCTGAACCTTGCATTCGTGCCCTGGCTGCAGCACGCCGGGCTGGCACTGGCCATTGGTATTGGCGCTTTGATCAACGCGCTATGGCTTTTGCTGGGTCTGCGGCGGCGTGGCAGTTACAAGCCCGCGCCGGGCTGGGGCCGCTTTGGATTGCAGGTGATGGTTGCCAGCGCATTGCTCGCGGTGTTTTTGATCTGGGCTGCTGGCAGTGTCAACTGGATCGGCCTGAAGACCGCTTATTTTCAGCGCATAGGCCTTCTGGCGCTTGTTCTTATTGCATCGGCAGCTATTTATTTTGTAGCTCTTAGAATTCTAGGATTGAAAATTCGGCAATTGATTCGACGTTGAATTACTCTCTGATTTGTGAGAAAGTAGGGTCATGAAATTAAATCTGGTCGTACCGTCCCCGCTACAGTATTTCTCCAGCTTGGTGCAAAGCGATGAGCATTTTCCGCTGCTGGAAGCCGCCATCAGCCTGGCGCAGGACGAATACCCTGACCTCGACATACAGCAGGTGCTGGGCGACGTTGACCAGTTGCTGGTGCGCCTCAAGCGCCGCCTACCAGTCGATGCGCCGGCCCTGCAAAAGCTGCGTTTATTGAACCAGTTCTTTTTTCACGACCTGAACTTTGGCGGCAACATCAATGACTACTACGACCCCGACAACAGCTACCTGAATGCGGTTCTCAAGACCCGGCGCGGCATACCCATCACGCTGGCGGTGCTGTGGCTTGAGCTGGCTGGCGGGTTGGGCCTGAATGCGCGGGGCGTGGCTTTTCCGGGGCACTTTATGGTCAAGGTCAACCTGCCCAAGGGCCAGGTGCTGATTGATCCGTTCAGCGGCCAGTCATTGAGCCGCGAGGAACTGGCAGAGCGGCTAGAGCCCTTCAGGCAGCGCAGCGGCGTGGTCGATGAGTTTGAGGTGCCTATGGGCCTGTACCTACAGTCGGCCCCGCCGCGTGACATCATCAGTCGCATGCTGCGCAACCTGAAAGAAATCCACAAGGCGCAGGAAGACTGGCAGCGTCTGATTGCGGTGGAAGACAGGCTGATCGTGCTACAGCCCGACGCATGGTCTGAATACCGCGACCGTGGCCTGGCCTGGGCTGTGCAGGGGCATGCAGATCGCGCCGTGCCTGATCTCGAAAAATACCTGGAGCAGGTAGGGAGCGCGAACGATCTGGATGCAGTTGCCGCGCGGCTTTCGCAACTGCGCAGTCAGAGCAGTTAGCCCTTTTGAGTTATTGGGCTCTGACCCCAAAAACTCCACGGCCAGGCGAAGCAACAACATATTGATCTGAAAATGGAATTACCTCTTCAACGCACGACCAGCACCGGTACGGAGGCTGCTGCCAGCACCTTGGTAGCCACGCTGCCGAGCAGGAGCTTTACCAGGCCGGTGCGGCCGTGCGAGCCCATGACGATAAGGTCTGCGGCTTGATCTTTGGCTAGGTGCACGATGCCATCCGAGGTGTTCAGGAATTCGGTGGTGCAATATTGCAGTGCCACCGGCGCGCCGCTCTGGCTGCACAGTATGGCCACATTGGCATGGGCTTGCATGGCATGTTCGTCGGCGGCGGCCATGTAGGATTGAAAATCCAGCGGGTTGGACTCACCGATACCCAGGTAGGGATAGGGATCAACCACATAAAGCGACGTTAGTTTTGCGCCGTGCGTGCGCGCCATGTCCACTGCAATTTGCGCTGCATGTTCGGACGCGGCAGAGCCGTCGGTGGCTAGGAGAATATGCTTGAACATGGTGATCTCGATTCAGGGTTGATTAATGGGAAGAGTCGGGTTAATTGAGCCTCTTGAGTCTCTTGCAAAAATCCAAATTTGAGCTGATTTATTTCGTAAGGCGACGCAAAAAAGAAAAGCAGGCGGCCATTTTAGGACTCGATACCGAGTCCGAGGGTATCAGGCAACAACTACTGCTGCACCACCTGCAATCGGCGCAATCACGCCAATCGTGTAGACCTGCTCGCCAGCATCACGCAAGGTTTTTGCCGTCGCTTCAGCATTCGCGGCATCCACAACAACGACCATGCCGATGCCATTGTTGAAGGTACGGTTCATCTCTAAATCCCCAATACCAGCGCTTTTTTGCAGCCAGGCAAACAGCTCGGTTTGCGGCCAGCTGCCTTTTGCAAGGTGCGCTGCCATGCCTTCGGGCAACACGCGCGGAATGTTTTCCAGCAGGCCACCACCAGTGATGTGGGCCAGTGCTTTTATGGGATGCGCCGCCAGCGCCGCCAGCACGTTTTTGACATACAGGCGGGTCGGCTCCATCAGGGCTTGTTTGAAGGGTTTGCCGTCCAGCGTGGCGGGCAGGTCGCTGCCAGCGCGTTCAATGCATTTACGCACCAGGCTGAAACCGTTGGAGTGCATACCGCTGCTGGCCAGGCCCAGCACCACGTCGCCGGGCACCACGTCTTTGCCCGTCAGGATTTTGGATTTTTCAACCGCGCCGACGGCAAAACCGGCCAGATCGTATTCGCCATCCGGGTACATGCCGGGCATTTCAGCGGTTTCACCGCCTATCAGCGCGCAGCCGCTTAATTCGCAGCCTTTGGCGATGCCGCCAATGACGGCTGCAGCGGTGTCCACGTCGAGCTTGCCGCAAGCGAAGTAGTCGAGAAAAAACAGCGGCTCGGCACCCTGCACCAGCACGTCGTTGACGCTCATGGCGACCAGGTCAATGCCCACCGTGTCGTGCATATTCCACTCAAACGCAAGGCGCAGCTTGGTGCCTACGCCGTCGGTGCCGCTGACCAGTACGGGTTCCTTGTAGCGCTTGGGCACTTCAAACAGCGCGCCGAAGCCGCCAATGCCTGCCAGCACGCCCTCGCGCATGGTTTTCTTGGCAAGGGGCTTGATGCGTTCAACCAGCGCATCGCCCGCATCAATGTCAACACCGGCATCTTTGTAGGAGAGAGGGGAATTCGTCATGTCGGGGATAGCTGCAGCCAGATTTGTGGTTGGTGAATGGTTGGTGAGTGACGGCTTGCAATGGACTCTAAAAGTCACGTCTGCAAGCCCGATAGAATTGAACACTCGATTCTAAAGGCTGGCCTGCCCAGTACTTCAGCGGAGATTTCCGTAGAGCTTCGCAAGCATCTTCCACACAAGGCTTTATGCAATTTACCAATACCCAAAAGCGTGCGTCGGCCTGGTGCCTGATCACGGCAGTGATCGTTCTGGCGCTGTGGCTGCTGGGTCCGGTTCTGACACCTTTTGTGGTGGCCGCTGTGCTGGCTTACGCGCTGACACCGCTGGTCAACAGAATCGATGCGTGGGGCAGGGGGCGAATGCCAAGGGTCATGGCGGTGATTCTGGTGGAGCTGCTTTTCATACTGGCACTGTTGGGCCTTGTGCTGCTCATCATTCCCATCATGGCCAAAGAGTTGCCGCTGATGCGTGAGCAAGTGCCGCTTCTGGTGGAACGCCTGAACACTGGTCTCACGCCATGGCTGGCGCAGTTTGGCATCAAGGTGTCGCTTGACGTTGCCAGCATCAAGGCGGTGGCGTTGAAGTACCTCAATGCCAACTATGAAGAGATGTTTGGTTCGGTGCTGTCATCGCTCAAGCTCGGTGGTAGCGTTGCTCTGGCCGTGATTGGCAATGCGGTGCTGATCCCCGTGGCGCTGTTTTATTTGCTGATGGACTGGGATAAATTTGTCGCCCGCCTGTTGGAACTGGTTCCCCCACCCTTACGCAAAGCCTTTGACAGTTTCACCGACGAGGCCGACTCCGTGCTCGGCCAGTATCTGCGCGGCCAGTTGCTGGTGATGCTGGTGATGGCCGCTTTTTATGCGATTGGGCTGGCGCTATTCGGGCTTGACCTGGCCTTGCCGATTGGCATTTTTACCGGGCTGGCGATGTTTATCCCCTATCTCGGTTTCGGTATCGGTTTGATACTGGCTGCGCTGGCCGGGTTGTTGCAATTCGCATCTGTCAAGGCACTGGTCATGGTGGCTGTGGTTTATGGCATAGGCCAAGTGGTTGAGAGTCTGGTGCTAACACCGCGGCTGGTGGGCGAGCGCATTGGCCTGCATCCGCTGGCCGTCATTTTTGCCCTGCTCGCCTTTGGCCAGGTGTTTGGTTTTGTCGGTGTACTGATAGCGTTGCCGACCAGCGCTGTGCTGCTGGTGGGCATACGCCGAATCAAGGTGCGCTACATGGCCAGCAAACTATACAAAGGCGCATAAGACTTATGGCGGGCATGAAGCAAATCGCACTCGATATCGGGCTTGCCTCAGCAGCTTCGTTCTCGAATTTCTTCGCTGGTCCCAACGAGGCTGCGCTCCGGCATCTTGAACTCTGGGTCGGTAATTCCTTGCGCTCACCTGTGCCAACCTATTTGTGGGGCGAGCCAGGCAGCGGAAAAACCCATTTGCTCAAAGCTGTGGTTGAGACCTTGCGTGAGCAGGGTGCGCGTGTGGGCTGGCTCGATGCGTCCGTGCTGGAGCCACCCGAGTTCAGCGAATCGTGGGCTGGCGTGATTCTGGACGACTGCCATTTGTACACCGCCGTTCAGCAGCAGGGGGCCTTCAACTGGTTTGTCAATGCACTCAGTTCTGCTGATGGCCAACCGCGCTGGGTACTGGCGGCGGGCGGTTTGCCGCCAGCTGATCTGGTGTTGCGGGAAGACCTGCGTACGCGACTGGGCTGGGGCCATGTGTTTGAACTTCATGCCCTCACCGAACCCGAACGACGCTCTGTGCTGCGGGTTGAGGCCGATGCGCGCGGCATATTTTTAAGCGACGAGGTGATGGGCTTCATGCTGAATCGCTTCTCGCGTGACCTGAGCAGCCTGATGCACTTGCTCGATCAGCTCGACGGCTATGCGCTGCAAACCCAGCGCGCCATCACCATCCCTTTGATTAAAGCCATGCTGGATAACGAATGACCGGGCGAAAGAAGATTGCCTTATTCGATCTGGATCACACCTTGATTCCGATTGACTCGGATTACGAATGGTGCGAATTCACCATCGCCTTGGGCTGGCGCGAGGGCGATGAGTTCCAGCGCCGCAATGCCGGATTTTTTGAGCAGTACAAGGCTGGCACGCTCGACATCCATGAATACGTGCGCTTCGCCACGCTGGCTGTTCGGGAGCAGGGTGCTACCAAATCAATAGCTGCTAACGCCCGTTTTATGGGCGCTGTGGTGCAAAAAGCCATTAAAAAACAGGCTTTGGAACTGGTTCAGAGCCACCAAAAGATGGGTAGCGAGGTGGTCATCGTCACGGCCACCAATGAATTTGTGACCCGACCGATTGCTGATGCATTTGGCGTTAAAGAGCTGATCGCCATTGAGCTGGAGCGTAACGACAAACCAGGTGGTGACGGCTGGTTCACGGGCGAGATCAAGGGCACCCCATCGTTTCGTGAAGGCAAGGTGACGCGGGTCGAAAGCTGGCTGGCTGCTAGGTGCCTAGCGTGGGGCGACGTAGAAACCACCTTTTACTCCGACTCCATGAATGACCTGGCCTTGCTTGAAAAAGCTACATACCCGGTAGCCACCAACCCCGACGATCAGCTGCGCCAACTGGCCACACAGCGCGGATGGCGCATACTTGACCTGTTTCAGTCTTAGTACCTAATGATCAAAAAATTCATCGACAAACTCTTTGGCAACTTTAGTAAAGCAGCCCCTTCTGAGGTTTCTGCAGCATCAGCCAAGCGAGTCAAAAAAAATCCGTTCGGCACCCGCCACGACATCACGGTCAAAGAGCACGGCATCAACCCCAAGCTGGTGGACGAGCGTGCCATGGATGTGGTGCACACGCTCAAGCAGGGCGGCTATCAAGCCTATATCGTTGGCGGCGCGGTGCGTGACTTGCTGGTTGGCCTGCACCCCAAAGACTTTGACGTGGCCACCGACGCAACGCCCGAACAGGTCAAACAACTCTTTCGCCGTGCTTTCATTATCGGCAGGCGCTTTCGCATCGTGCATGTGATTTATGGCCGTGGCCGTGAGCATGAAGTCATCGAGGTATCGACCTTCCGCGCCCACCTCGACAGCAGCCAGGCCGAACAGGTTGGCGGCAACGAGCGCACCAGCAAAAGCGAGCTGGCCGGCATGAAACACGCCGTTGATGCCTCTGGCCGCGTGCTGCGCGACAACGTCTGGGGTCCGATGGA
>JBKJOH010000020.1:0-5343 GCA_046593295.1 Polaromonas sp.
TGCAGGCTTTGTGTACCGCCAAACACTGCCGCCATCGCTTCGATGGTGGTGCGCACCACGTTGTTGTAGGGGTCCTGCTCGGTCAGGCTCCAGCCGCTGGTCTGGCAGTGGGTGCGCAGCATCAGGCTCTTGGGGCTTTTCGCGTTGAAGCCCTTCATGATGCGGCACCACAGCAAACGGGCAGCGCGCATCTTGGCGACTTCGAGGTAGAAGTTCATGCCGATGGCCCAGAAAAAACTCAAGCGGCCGGCAAAGTCATCCACATCCAGACCCTTGCCGAGAGCGGTTTTGACGTACTCCTTGCCGTCGGCCAGTGTGAAGGCCAGTTCCAGCACCTGATTGGCACCGGCTTCCTGCATGTGATAGCCCGAGATCGAGATCGAGTTGAACTTCGGCATGTTCTGCGCTGTGTACTCGATGATGTCGCCAACGATGCGGATGCTGGGCACCGGTGGGTAGATATAGGTGTTGCGCACCATGAACTCTTTGAGGATGTCGTTCTGGATCGTGCCACTCAATTTGTCCTGCGCCACGCCCTGTTCTTCGGCCGCCACGATGTAGCTCGCCAGCACGGGCAGCACCGCGCCGTTCATGGTCATGGACACGCTCACGCTATCGAGCGGGATATGGTCGAAGAGGATTTTCATGTCTTCGACCGAATCAATCGCCACACCAGCCTTGCCAACGTCACCCGTCACGCGCGGGTGGTCGCTGTCATAGCCACGGTGCGTGGCCAAGTCAAACGCCACGCTCACACCCTGCCCGCCTGCGGCCAAAGCCTTGCGATAAAACGCATTCGATTCTTCTGCCGTTGAAAAGCCCGCGTACTGGCGAATCGTCCAGGGCCGCACCGCATACATGGTGGCCTGCGGGCCGCGAATGAAGGGCTCAAAGCCCGGCAGCGTGTTGGTGTGAGGCAAGTCCTTGATGTCTTCTGCCGTGTACAGAGGCTTCACAGTAATGCCGTCTGGCGTTTGCCAATTTAAGGCATCTACATTGCCGCCGGGGGCAGATTTAGCGGCGGCTTTTCCCCAATCGACGAGGTTTGACGGTTTGAATGTGTTGCTCATGCGTTCAAGTTTACCCTGATTTGACTTTTATAATTATAAATTCAGAATTCAGTTTCATGTAAACTTAGCGGCATCAAAACGCCCGCCATGAATGCCTCTACTTTGCCTCAAAACTTAAAGCAACGCGCCTTGTATGAAGAGGTGGCCGAGTTGCTGCGTCAGCGTATTTTTAGCCGCGCGTTAGAGCCCGGTAGCTGGATAGACGAGCTAAAAATCGCAGACGAATACGGCATCAGCCGCACGCCGCTGCGTGAGGCGCTCAAGGTGCTGGCCACTGAAGGCCTGGTGACGATGAAGGTGCGGCGCGGTGCCTACGTGACCGAGGTCAATGAAAAAGACCTGACGGACGTGTACCACCTGCTCAGTCTGTTAGAGGCCGATGCTGCCGGTGTGGTCGCAGCCCAGGCAACGGATGCGCAAATCAAAGTACTGCAAGACCTGCACAGCCAGCTTGAAAAAGCCGTGCGCAACCGCGAACGCTTTTTTGAAATCAATGAAGCCTTTCACATGCAACTGCTGGTGATAGCCAACAACCGCTGGCGCGACCAGATGGTGCTTGACCTGCGCAAGGTGATGAAGCTCAACCGCCACAACTCACTGCTTAAAAGCGGACGGATTGAAGAGTCGCTGGCCGAGCACAGCGCCATCATGCAGGCGTTGTCAAGTCGCAACGCCAAAGCCGCCATGCAGCGTATGCGCGAGCACTTTGCAAATGGGCTGGAAGCGGTGGCCTGAGTCGGCCGTGCGCATATTGCGCAGGTGCTGGCCACCCTGACGGCGGCGGGCTTTAAAGCGGTCGAGCAGCACTGAGCGGCTGACCCGGCGCCACCTACCGCAAATGTTTGCTCAACTTCGCGGCGAACAGCGCGGGAATGCTGACACCGCGCCGTCCCGCAATCACCTCAAACGCATCGCCGGCGCGCAGCGTACCCGGACTTTGCACCGCCAGGTAAAAGCCGCAAAACCCGCTCTGCGCCATCAGCTTTGAAGCGCTGCCAAAGCCCATGGCCGCATTGAATTTGTAGCAGGGTTCGCGCGGCAGCGTCACCCGCAGTTCGCAGCCGGGAAACTTCAGCACATCGCCGGCCCAGACGCCGGTTTCAAGCAGGCCTTGCAGCGTCAGGTTTTCACCTAGGCTGCCGTGGGGCAGGCGGTCATCGATCTGGCCCAGGCCGGCGTTCTGCCGAGCTGCCTGCCAGTAAGCGTAATGCTCGGATGGGTAGGCATAGACGGCTTTTTCAAGCCCACCGTGAACCGACAGATCGGCCTGCTCGTCGCCCAGCAAGCCCAGCGGCAGCACCGGCACGGCATCGGCGACGCCCTGCTTGCCGTAAGCCGTCAGAATGCTGCGCTCGCCAATTGTGATGCGGCGCGCCACGCCGACCTGAATGGAAAGAAGTTGCGTCATGATTTTCAGTTCCAGCCGATGACTGCACTAGTGCTGTGACCCGAAGGTTTCGGAACAAGATGAAAACGATGGATTTTTCCGTCTGGCTAGGCGAGAGGAGGCGGCATGGCCGTAGCCATGACAACGACGAGTAACAACGCCAGGCGGGAAAAGACGCGTTTTCACGTTTCGAAACCTTTGGGTCACAGTACTAAGCGGCTTGCTCAACCTCACCATGCGCCAGCGCCATCACGTCACGCGGGTGCAGGGTTTTAAGGCGGTGGTCGCTCCACACTTGGCGCCAGCGGCGGCTGCCTGCCATGCCGTGGCGCAGCCCCAGCATGTGCATGGCAATGGCGCTCCACGGCGTGCCGTGCATTGCAAACTGCGCCGTCATGTAGTCGCACATTTGCGCTTCAATGCTTTCACGGGTTGCGGTGGGGGCCGTCTGGGCGGTAGCGCTAAAAAACGCTGCGTCCCAATCGGCCATGACCCACGGGTTGTGATACGCCTCACGCCCCAACATCACACCATCGACGTGGACCAGCTCGTTTGCAATCTGGGCATTGGTGGTGATGCCGCCATTGATGGCGATGGTTAGCTCGGGAAAGTCTTTTTTCAGCCGATAAACCATCTCGTAGTTCAGCGGCGGTACTTCACGGTTTTCTTTCGGGCTCAAGCCTTTGAGCCAGGCATTGCGCGCGTGGACGATGAAGGTGTTGCAACCGGCTTCGCTTACCGTACCGACAAAGTCGCGCACGAATGCATAGCTCTCGCTTTTGTCGATGCCGATGCGATGCTTGACGGTGACGGGCACAGTCACCACATCTGCCATCGCCTTGACACAGTCGGCCACCAGTTGCGGATCGGCCATCAGGCAGGCGCCAAACGATCCGCGCTGCACGCGCTCGCTAGGGCAGCCGCAGTTGAGGTTGATCTCGTTGTAGCCCCACTGCTCGCCGAGTTTGGCGCAATGCGCCAGGTCGTTCGGTTCGCTGCCGCCGAGTTGCAGCGCTACCGGGTGCTCTTGTGCGTTAAAACGCAGGTGGCGCTCCACGTCGCCATGCACCAGCGCGCCAGTCGTCACCATCTCGGTGTAGAGCAGCGCGTGGCGACTGAGCAGCCTGTGAAAGTAGCGGCAATGCCTGTCGGTCCAGTCCATCATCGGGGCCACAGACAAGCGCCATGGGCTTGGAGGGGCTACTGGAGAAACTGCAACAGACATGGCTGTATTTTTACAGCCGCGCTTTGGCTTCGTTGTACTCACGCCTAAGCTGCGCCACAAACGCTGCGGCGCTTTGCACCTTGGTCACTGCGCCAATGCCCTGACCGCAACCCCAGATGTCTTTCCAGGCTTTGGTTTTGTCACCACCAAAGTTCATGGCGCTGGGGTCGCTCTCGGGCAGGTTGTCGGGATTGGCTTTGTTGTAGGCAGCCAGCGTTTCGGTGATCTCGATCAGCCACTCTTCAAGCTGCGCGGCAGGCCGGGCATTGAGAGCTGGCATGGCACCAACAATACCTGCGATGCACTGTGCAATGACCAGCTTGGGGTTGCTGATGATGAAAAGCGGCGAGCCAATGATGGGCAGTGGCAGCTTGTTGAGTGGCGCGGGTAGCTTGGACATGGTTGCTTACTTCAAGATGGGGATGATTTGGCTTTGGAGGGCAAAAATCGGTCAAAAAAGGCCTGGAAACAGGTATAAATCAGGCTGTATCCCAATGAATACGGGCGTTAGCAGCTACTGATTTAATAGCATTGACAATAGCATTACCGATGCCGGTCGCGCCGTTTAAAACGCCTCCAATGCCAGCGCTGTCACGCAGTCCGCACCATCCACAATGCTGTCGCGTATACCCGGCGCTTTGGTCAGCAGGTGGTCGGCGTAAAAACGTGCGGTGATGATCTTGGCTTGCATGAAAGCGCTATCAACACCCTGCGCCAACTGCTCTTGCGCAACCAGTAGCGAGCGGCCCATCTGCCAGCCTGCAAGCACATTGCCAGCCAGCATCAGGTAGGGCACGCTACCCGCGAACACAGCGTTCGGGCTGGCTTTGACGGACCCGTCAGGGGCCTTGCCAAGCCCGCCGGCCACAAAGTCAACCACATCGACAAACGCCTCACGCGCAGCCTTCAGGCGCCTGGCCATCGCCACCGCATCAGGGCTGCCCTGCCTAGTCAATTCGTTTTCAGTTGCCTCGATCTGCTTTGCAATCGTCTTGGCCGTCTGGCCACCATCGCGCGAAGTTTTACGGCCGATCAGGTCATTCGCCTGGATGGCGGTGGTACCTTCGTAAATCGTCAAAATTTTGGCATCGCGGTAGTACTGCGCTGCACCGGTTTCTTCGATAAAGCCCATGCCGCCATGCACCTGCACGCCGAGCGATGTGACTTCAAGGCTCATCTCGGTGCTGTAGCCCTTGACCAACGGCACCATGAATTCGTAAAACGCCAGGTTTTGTTTGCGCACGTCCGTGTCAATATGGTGGTGCGACGCATCGTAGGCCGCAGCGGCAACACAGGCCATGGCGCGGCAGCCTTCGATGTAGGCGCGCATGGTCATCAACATACGCTTGACATCGGGGTGATGAATGATGGGCGCACTGGCCTTGAAGGAGCCATCAACCGGGCGACTTTGCACGCGGTCTTTTGCAAACGAAACGGCCTTTTGGTAGGCGCGCTCGGCAATCGCTATGCCTTGCATACCGACGGCGTAGCGCGCCGAGTTCATCATGATGAACATATACTCCAAACCACGGTTTTCTTCGCCGACGATGTAACCCACAGCACCACCGTTGTCGCCGTATTGCAGCACGGCTGTTGGCGATGCCTTGATGCCCATCTTGTGCTCGATGCTGACTCAATGTACGTCGTTGCGTGCGCCCAGC
>JBKJOH010000272.1:0-11607 GCA_046593295.1 Polaromonas sp.
GCTGAGCATCAAAAAACCGACTCTGAACACCCAGTTAACCCTTTTGTAGTGGAGCGATTGCATCTCGCCCCTATATGGATCAATGACTTACGCGTTTAACTGTCGAACCCGGGTGCATGGGGTTGGTGGCACAGAACTTCCAACACGTCCTATCTTTACAGTCGTTCTCTTTACATGGACAGGAAGCGCAAACCGGGGTGATTTCCACGACCCAGGTGCCATTTGTCGTGGTGCCGTTCCCAGCTACTGGCCGTATTCGGTACACGCCAGCAGGAATTCCCTTGAGGACTGCCAACTCGTCCATCTTTACAAGCGGGGGGCGGTTGCTCGACTCACTTTCACGGCTTATGGCGCTTGCGGCGGATTCGGAATTTGACTTGCGGTACTCGCGCCAGTAATCTGGGTTGCGGTCAATCCATGCGCGCTGGACTCGGCGTTGGTTGTCGCGGTAGTCTGGGTCACTTTGTTGCTTGTCGCGTTGCCAGTTTTGACGTCGCGCCTTTTGACAAATCGGTGATGAGCAGTATGTTTGGGTTGGGACTTTGTGATGCGGTTGGAAGGCTTGGCCGCATGCTGCACAGGTTTTAAATTCCATGAAAATTCTCCATACAAAACGTGTATGGGAACTGGCCAATGATGGACGCGAGCAACTCTCCAGAAACGGGGCTGATCCAATCGGTGCTGTAGCGTGGATCGTGAGGGACCCGAAAGGAAAAAGCCCGCACAATGCTGGCTCCGGAGGGAATGGCAGTACTGAACTCTGTTACTTGCCCTTGGACTTGCTGGCGCTGACCTTTTGGGTCAACGCTGACGCTGCCACCGATCTGACGGCGGCAGGCGTTCGCGGGTTGCTCAACAGCTTCGCAGCGGTTGATGCTAATGGCGTTGCAGTGCCTGGGGGGTGCAGGCTGAAGTGGCGTTCGAATTAGGGCGATGCCACAAAACTGACAGCAATTCAGATTTGCAAAACGTACCAAGTTTGATACACTAGACCATGAAGAAAAAAGCACCGCCAACCTTAGGCGCACGGTTTTTCAGGACGGATGCCGGTGGCGAGCCAGTTCGTGATTGGCTGAAGGATCTGCCCGTCGCTGAGCGTAAGACTATAGGCGAAGATATCAAGACCGTTCAGTTCGGGTGGCCCTTGGGCATGCCGTTGGTGGCGCATCTCGAAAGTGGCATCTGGGAGGTACGCATTCGCCTGAAAACACGCATTGCGCGAGTGTTATTTGTTTTGGAGGGTGACACGATGGTGTTGCTGAATGGCTTCATCAAAAAGGAGCAGAAAACTCCAAAACCGGAATTGGACTTGGCAAAAGAACGGCTCAAACTGTTGAAAAGGGAAAAATGAAAAATCAGAACATTGGAAGCAATTTCGATGACTTCCTCAAGGAAGATGGCATGCTCGAAGAAGTTACTGTCGTGGCGGTGAAACGTGTTATAGCCTGGCAGATAGGGCAGGAAATGGCGGTACAAAAAATCACAAAGACGGCGATGGCAAAAAAGATGCATACCAGTCGTGCTTCGCTCAATCGCTTGCTGGACGAAAACGATACCAGCTTGACACTGACAACACTGGCTGGAGCTGCCGCAGCACTTGGGTGCCGCATTAAGCTTGAATTAGCGCCAGTCTGAATTCAGCATGCGAAACGGACAATCTCCGCAAAACAGGGACAAACACCCGCAGCAGTACTCACCTGTTCTGCTAGCGAGTTTGAACCCGGGTCCGCATTGCACCGCCATACCGCATGACAAAGGCCGCTAACGATAAACCGTTGGCGGCCTTTTGTTTGGGCAATCCTAACCAGCGCATAAAAATAGCCCCTGCTTCTTTCATGTGGCTCCTTTTTCGACGGGTTTCAGTATCCCCCAGCGACAATAGCTCATGGCAACCATGCAACTTCAAGACATTCTTTTCTCCCAGGGCTTTGGCACGCGGCGCGTTTGTGCGGGGCTGGTCCAGCAGGGACTTGTGTCGGTAGAAGGGCAGGTGTGTGCCGAGCCTGCCACGCCGTTTGAAGCAGAGGCGCTGCACTTCACGGTGCAGGGCGTGGCCTGGCAGTATTTTGAAAAAGCCTATTTGATGCTGCACAAGCCTGCGGGCTACGAGTGTTCGCAAAAGCCCAGCACCTACCCCAGCATTTACACGCTGCTGCCCGCACCGATTCGCCAGCGAGGTGGCGGTGCGGCTGCTGGCGTGCAGGCGGTTGGGCGGCTGGACCAAGACACCACCGGCCTGCTGCTGCTGTCAGATGACGGCAAGTTCATTCACCGCATGAGCTCGCCCAAGCACCACGTTCCCAAGGTCTATGAAGTTACCGCCAAACATGCGGTGGATGACAAGCAGATTCAAAAGCTTTTAAGCGGCGTGGTGCTGGACGACGACCCCAAGCCGGTTCGTGCTGCGGCTTGCATCAAGACGGGCGACAACACCCTGAGCCTGACGCTGCTAGAGGGCAAATACCACCAAGTCAAACGCATGATTGCGGCGGTCGGCAATCGGGTTGAGGGCGCAGATGGTACGGGTGGCCTGCACCGTTCACGCATGGGTGAGCTGGCCTTGCCTGAAGACTTGAAACCCGGTCAGTGGCGCTGGCTGACGGCAAGCGACTTGCTATTAATTCGGTAGCTGGTTACGCCCGTATTTATTGGGCTGTGGCTATTTCAGAAAGTCAGCCATCGCTTCAATCGTCACCTGTGGCTGGTCGCGGTGGGGCGAGTGCCCGCAATCAGCCAGCCTGAGCTGCTGCGCATGGGGTGCGGCCAGAGCTATTTCATCAAGCTGCCGCAGCGTGCCGTACTCGTCATCAAGGCCCTGCACCAGCAGCAGGGGCGCGATGATGGCGCGGCATTCAGGCCGGATGTCGAAGTGGCTGAACGCTTCAGACAGCCACACGTCATTCCATTGCCAGAAAGCACCATCAACGTCTGCGTGATGCTTGGCCAAGCGCGCTCTCAGGTTGTTGGACTCAAAGGCGATTTTTGCCTGCGTAATCGCCTTGACAGCCACATCTTCCACCAGCACATGCGGAGCCATGGCGATGCAGGCCGCTACCGGAAAGCGGCTGGCGTACAGCAACGCTACCGTTGCGCCGTCCGAGTGCCCCAGCAGCACCGGGTTTTTGAGTTGCAGCTTCGCCAGTAGGGCGGGCAACACCTCCCACGCCTCGCGGTGCATGTAGTCGGCACCAGGGCAATTGCGCCCGGCTGGCACGCGGTCAGAGCGCCCATAGCCACGCCGTGAATAGACCAGACCCGCGCGGCCCGTAGCCTCGCACACCGCCTGCGGCCAGTCCAGCCCGCGCTGCGTCCACAGGCTGACCTAACCCAGGCCTTCGTGCAAAAAAACCAGTGGTGCTAGGGCGCTTTTACCGGCAATCTGTTTGACTTCAAGCTGCGTGCTGTTGATGTCGATCAAATCCATTGCCGCATGATCCGGTAGGCTTCGTTGCACAGGGAGAACGAATAAATTGTGCGGCCCATCAGGTGGGATCGTCGAGGTCGTCCTCGCTTTGCGCGAGTGAGGCATCTTCCCGTCTGCCAATACGCCGCTCGTAGTCCCCGAGCTTGAGTAGCAACTCATTGCCGAGAACGCTGGCCTCCAGCTTTAGAAGGTTGAAGTGTGTCCGCTGATCCTCGTTGCGAGTCTCGAACGACGAGATGTCAGCCACGGGAGTGCGCACGTAAGTTTCAATGAATCGTGCCATGACGGGGCCTGCCTCATCTTCGAGGTGGACCCAAGCCGCATCACCTATATAGGCCCTGCCTCCCCACTGCTCGTAGGCACTCTGAAGGTCGGTCAGTCGAGCGTTGGGTGTGGGATCGAGAACCAGAAGTACCGGTCGAGCACCTGAGTTGTGGCAGTCTTCGGCAAACTGCACCTCCTCGCGGAAGCGCCCTTGTCCACTGGCCGCGATTGTTACGCGCAACTTGAACTCGTACGCCAGCGGCAGGCCATCCGCTGGAACCTTCCAGCAATCTACTTGGCGACCCTTGCTGTCGTCGCCCGTGCGACGCACTACACGTGTACGGGCACCCTTTGGCTCACCGCCGATTGCGGAAGCTAGGATGGGTTCAAAAAGATAGCCTGTTTCCTGTGCTGACCTATTGTCCAAATCGTAGAAGAACTTCCGCCAAGTCAGCCAAGACGCAAGTGCCTCTGCATCAATCTGTCCGTATTCCACTAGCGACCGGGGAGACACTTGCACCATCGTTGGAATGGGCTGGGCTGCCAAGATCATCGCGTACTTGCGGCGACGCTTATGCAGTTCGGCGAGGCACTTGAGGTATGTTTGAAAGTCCGTTATGTGATCTGAAGCCAGTCGCATGAGGTCAACGTGCGCTGTTGGGCTGACCTGAATGGGCTGATCGAACCAACCTTGCGGTATGCGGTAGTAGGTTTCGGGTGGGGCGATTTTGCGCCACAGGGCAGGATCAAGTCGTGCTGACGTATTCGTGTCCCTGTAGATCACGCCAATCAGCTTCATAAGTTCGCTGGGGGTCATCACCACGGGCAGATTAGTGCCAGATCCTAAAGTAGTGACACGGGTCAGGAGACGGGATTCATCGAGGGTGAGGCGGTCAGGCGTAGCGTTCATTCGAGGGCCAATTGTGGGTGCTGTAAGTTCAACAGGAGGTCTTCAGTTCGTCGTAATGCTTCGCTCATTCCGTCGGCTTCGGTGAGGTGAAACCCGAGCAGGCGAGGGGTGACAACTCTTGGTTTCCATCCAATGTCGGCCCCGAACTTGCCGTCAAGTGCGGCGATATGTTTGGCAAATGCGCGGGCCGCAAAGGGAGGAACCGCATTCCCGATTTGTTGCGCTACGCTCGCTGCGTTTCCAATGAATTCATAGTTGTCGGGAAACGTTTGAATGCGGGCGCACTCTCGGAGTGTGAGCGGGCGATTTTTTTCGGGATGAATAAACTCTCGCGAGGCGGCACCTGTAATCGTAAGAGACTGCAAATGTGGATGCAGCCGCTTGATCCCTGATGGGGCACCGCCACGTTTTTCCGTTGGGGTTCCGTCTTGCACCCGTCGAAATGC
Source organism: Polaromonas sp. (assembly GCA_046593295.1). Lineage (GTDB taxonomy): Bacteria > Pseudomonadota > Gammaproteobacteria > Burkholderiales > Burkholderiaceae_C > Polaromonas. The sequence goes on from JBKJOH010000272.1 coordinate 5,045, forward strand.
GCGACGCTTAAAGCTCTCATGTTGGTGCTCGGCGGGCAAGTCCTTCATTGTCTGCCCGGGTGCCAGCAATGCATAGCGCTCGGTGTCCTTCGCCGACACATTAGAGAAATGCACGCTAACGCTGTTGGACAAATTGCCTTCCCGCATACTTGCATCGAACACCCCAAGAGGCGAAGCATTCGCGTAGGCGACCCTCTCGCCCCGGACGTTAGCAGGGTTTCCCAGGCCTCGAAGAGCCTCTTCGAAAGTTGGCGAAAATGGCTTCCCATTCTTCTTCTTGGACTTCCCAGAATCATACGAGTAGACCTCTTCGGGGAAGTGAAAATCGATGCCTAGACGGTTTCCAATGATTAGAACCCGCTTCCTCGTTTGTGGCACACCGAAGGCCGCCAGGTTAACTTTCTGTACTCGAACGGAGTAGTCGATATGGAGAAATTCTCTGACTAACGACGATAAAGCTTCCCCACCGCCAGAGGTCAATAGTCCTTCAACATTCTCGAAGATGAACCACCTCGGACGGATTGTGCGCACAATACTCAAATAATTGAAGATCAACTTGTTACGCGAATCAAGCGCCTGGCGGGTGCCTGCGGTGCTGAAGCCTTGACAGGGTGGCCCGCCAATGACCATGAACGGTTCACGCGATCCGAGGGCCGTCTTGAAAAAATTCGGATCGACCGACGACAGGTCAACTGCATGACAAGTCCGAGCCAAGTTATTCTCGTAGGTCGCGCACGCATCACTGTTCAACTCCGCCCCGAACTGTGGTTTGAGTCCAGCTTGGGCAAAACCGTACGAAAACCCACCGGCACCTGAAAATAAGGAAATAACGGCATCGGAAGTTGCTGAATGGGCAGGCATTTATCAAGTGTAGTCCGTCGCGGTTTCACCTCGAAGCGCTAAAGAAAACCGTATTGCTAACCTGCCGGGTGGCGCGGCAAAAAGAGCATACTCCATTCGCGTTATCCTCAGACCCATGACCAAACTCCTTGACTCCTTCTGGCGCGCGGCGATGTACTGCTTGCATCCCCGCGTGATTGCGCTGTCGATACTGCCGCTGGTCATCATGGTGGCGATCTCGCTGGGGCTGGGTTATTTTTTCTGGGAAGGAGCGATTGCTGCGGTGCGCGGCAACCTTGACAGCTACGAGATGGTGGGCATCACGGTGCGCTGGCTGGAGACTTTGGGGCTGTCTAACTTGCGGCTGGTGTTGGCACCTGTGTTGCTGCTGTTTTTAGCGATTCCGGTGATCGTAATTGGCACGCTGCTGTTTGTCGCTGTGCTGATGACACCAGCCATGGTGGCGCTGGTGGCTGAGCGGCGCTTCCCGAACCTGGAGCGCAAAAAAGGTGGCTCGATGCTGGCCAGCCTGCTGTGGTCGCTGGGCTCCACACTGCTGGCGGTGATTGCGCTGGTGTTGTCGATTCCGCTGTGGCTGATTCCGCCGCTGATATTGGTGCTGCCGCCGCTGATCTGGGGCTGGCTGACTTACCGTGTGATGTCTTACGACGCATTGGTAGACCACGCCAGCAGCGAAGAGCGGCGGCAGATTTTTAAAGAGCATCGGATGCAGTTGCTGGGCATTGGCATCCTCAGCGGCTACCTAGGCGCAGCGCCTACCTTGGTGTGGGCATCGGGCGTGATGTTTGTGGCGATGGCGCCGATTTTGGTGCCGATGGCGATTTGGCTGTACACGTTGGTGTTTGCTTTTTCGTCGCTCTGGTTTGCGCACTACACGCTGGCTGCGTTGGCTGATTTGCGCCGTAAAAATAATGCTTTAGTGGCCACAGCCCAAGAAGTACGCGCGCAAGCAGCTACTGAATTAATAGCAAGCCCCGCGCCGGATTTAAGCTTACCCGCACCGCCTGCGAGCCCCGATGTGCCAAACAACAAGCCAGATAACAAGCCGCATTCTTTTTAACCTCCTCCCATAATTTCCATGACGACTCACTTCGGCATCATCATCATTGGTGATGAAATTCTCTCAGGCAAACGGGCTGACAAACACCTCCCAAAAGTCATCGAACTGCTGGGTGCGCGCGGTTTGCAGCTGGCTTTTGCAGACTATGTGGGTGACGACCCGGCCCGCATCACTGCGACATTGGCCAGGGTCTTTGCGGGCGCGCGTGAGTCGGGCGATGTGGTGTTTTCATGCGGCGGCATTGGTGCCACGCCAGACGACCACACGCGGCAATGCGCTGCCAAAGCGTTGGGCGTTGAGCTGGCCCTGCACCCCGAGGCCAAAGCCCTGATTACCGAGCGCATGATGAACGCCGCCAAAGAGCAAGGCGTGCCGTTTGATGCAGATCGGCATGACAACATTCACCGGCTCAATATGGGTGTGTTCCCGGTTGGCGCGGATGTGATTCTTAATCCGTACAACAAGATTCCGGGATTTACATGTTGGGCGGACGCAGGGGCAGTGCAGTCGCGTCGCGCCGGGCCACCCCAAGCAGCGACAGCCCCCTCGGGGGGCAGCCGAGGGCAAGCCACAGGCTTGGAGAATTTGGGCTCTGACCCCAAAAACCGGCGTGGGGGCATACATTTCGTCCCTGGTTTTCCGGTCATGGCTTGGCCGATGATTGAAGGGGTGCTCGACATTCACTATCCGCATCTGCACCAGACATCGGCTTATGCTGAAAAGTCAATCATCGTGTTTGGCTCTATGGAAGCCACTCTGACCCCGCTGATGCTGGAGTTGGAAGCCAAGTACGCTGGCATCAAGGTGTTCAGTCTGCCCAGCGTTGACCACCCCATCTACGGGCGGCATATTGAGTTGGGCGTGAAGGGTGTACCCGAGGCCGTTGGCCATGCCTACCCGGCGCTCTTGGCGGGGCTGGCGCACTTCGACTTCAAACTTGGCCCCGAATTGGTGCGTTCATAAATGCACCAATAATGTGCATTTTAAAAATGCGCGAAAATGGTGTATCGATGCGTGCTGGTGTTGGAAAATTCTGTCTATTCCTGCCTCACAGCTTGCCGACGCGGGGCAATTTAGCGGCACAATCAGAGATGCGCCAACAAGCTGAAGATGTATTTGCTTTGGCATAAAAAGTGCATCCTCTCATCCCGAGAATATTTTTTAACCACCCAGCTACAGGAGATTTTGATGGCAAAGACCGTCGCAGACGTCATGAAAATGGTCAAGGAAAACGAAGTCAAGTTTGTTGACTTCCGCTTCACCGACACGCGTGGTAAAGAGCAGCACGTTACCGTGCCTGTGTCCCACTTTGACGAAGACAAATTCGCCTCCGGTCACGCATTTGATGGTTCGTCCATCGCTGGCTGGAAGGGCATTGAAGCATCGGACATGTTGCTCATGCCCGATGCCAACACCGCCAATCTGGATCCGTTTTTTGAAGAAACCACGCTGTTGTTAAGCTGCGATGTGCTCGACCCAACCGACGGCAAAGCCTACGACCGTGACCCACGTTCGATCGCCAAACGCGCTGAAGCGTATTTGAAGGCCTCCGGCCTGGGCGACACCGCTTACTTTGGCCCAGAGCCAGAGTTCTTTATTTTTGATGACGTGCGCTGGAACACTGACCAGTCAGGCACCTTCTTCAAAATCGACGAATACGAAGCGCCATGGAATTCAGGCACCAAGCTGGAAGGCGGCAACCGCGGCCATCGCCCAACCGTCAAGGGCGGCTACTTCCCCGTGCCACCGGTTGACAGCACGCAAGACATGCGCGCTGAAATGTCGTTGGTGCTTGAGTCGCTGGGCATTCCGGTTGAAGTGTTTCACCACGAAGTCGCTGGCGCTGGTCAAAACGAAATTGGCACCCGGTTCAGCACGCTGGTGCAGCGCGCCGACTGGTGCCAAACGTTCAAGTACGTGGTGCAAAACGTGGCAAATGCTTACGGCAAAACGGCTACCTTCATGCCAAAACCTATCGTTGGCGACAACGGCAGCGGCATGCACGTTCACCAGTCGATCTGGAAAGACGGCAAAAACCTGTTTGCTGGCGACGGCTATGCAGGCTTGTCAGACTTTGCGCTGTACTACATCGGCGGCATCATCAAGCACGCACGTGCTTTGAACGCGATAACCAACCCCGGCACCAACAGCTACAAGCGTTTGGTTCCTGGTTTTGAGGCACCCGTCAAGCTGGCTTACTCGGCTAAAAACCGCTCTGCTTCAATTCGCATCCCGTATGTGGCCAACCCGAAAGGTCGCCGCATTGAGGCGCGTTTCCCGGATCCACTGATGAATCCGTACCTTGGTTTTGCTGCCTTGATGATGGCCGGCCTGGACGGCGTTGAAAACAAAATCCACCCGGGCGAAGCCGCCACGAAGGACTTGTACCATCTGCCGCCCGAAGAAGATGCAAAAATCCCAACCGTTTGCCACAGCCTGGATCAAGCGCTGGACTGCCTGGACGTGGGACGTGGCTTTTTGACCAAAGGTGGCGTGTTTACTGATTCGATGATTGACGCCTACATTGAACTGAAAATGGGTGAAGTCACTCGCCTGCGCATGGCCACGCACCCGATTGAGTTTGACATGTACTACTCCCTGTAAAGGGGGTTATTGGGGTCAGACACCAATTTCGCCGCGGTGCCTTGCACCGCACCCATCGGGTGAGCCAAAGGCTCGACGAATTTGGGCTCTGACCCCAAAAACCCCAGTGTGGTGAAAAAAGGACGGCGAAAGCTGTCCTTTTTTGTTGGCGGCCTCTGCCTGAATCCCCACACTTTGATTTTTTGGGGCTTTGCCGCATACTGGCAAACCGTCCTAGCCTTTTTGGGTAACAGGGGTTATGTATGAATCAAACCTTGAACGTCACTAATTCTTTCAAATCGTCACTTTTGTCTTTAGCCTTAGCTTGCTTAGTTTACGTATTGCTATCGCCTTTCATCAGCACACCAGCCACCGCGCAGGTTTTCCGCTGTGCCGGTGTCAGCGGCACAACGCCTGAATACATCAACAACGCCAAAGAGGCCCAGCAACGCGGCTGCAAAACGATGGAGGGCGGCAACGTCACGGTGATGCAGGGCGCGCCCGCTTCAAAATCAGCCATGCGCGTGGCATCGAGCGGCACATCTGGATCAGGCTCACGCAATGACGGTGGGGCAGATCAAAAAGCCAGAGACAGCGATTCACGCATCATTCTCGAATCCGAACTTAAAAAAGCCGAAACCAAACTGGACGAGCAGCAAAAAGAGTACAACAACGGCGATGTTGAAAAGCAGGGCATTGAAGGCCGCAACTACCAGCGCTACCTGGATCGTGTTGCCGGGCTCAAGGAAGGCATTGCCCGCAGCCAGAGTGATATTGCTGGCCTCAAGCGCGAGATTTCACGTCTGCCTGCCAGCAATTAAAAAATCTTCCTGGTCAGCTTTTGCGCCAAAATAGAAAGCTTGAAAAAGCCTAATTTTTTTGCCGCCGAACCTGCTGCCAGCGCCCCTCGCTTCCAGTCGTTTGACCTGCTGGCCACATTGGTGGCTGTGGTGCGTACGGATGGCGTGGTCGTGTTCGCCAACGCTGCCCTCGAAGACGCACTGGGCACCTCCCGCCGCACCATCGAAGGTTCGAAGTTGCCTGACTGCTTTACCGAGCCGCACATACTGCAAAACGCGCTGGAAGGCGCTGGCAGCAATGAGTTTGCGGCGCTGCGTTACGATGCTTGGCTCAGGCCGCTGAACCGCGAACCGATGCTGGTGCATGTGGTGGTGGCGCAGACCGACACAGCAGGCGAGGCGATTGTCGAGCTGCTGCCGCTTGAGCAGCAGGCCAAGCAGGATCGCGAGGAGCGGCTGATTGACCAGGCGCAAGCCAACAAGGAGCTGATTCGCAACCTGGCCCATGAAATCAAAAATCCGCTGGGTGGCATTCGCGGTGCGGCGCAGTTGCTACAGATGGAGATCGACAAGGAGCTGACCGAATACACCCAGGTCATCATCCATGAGGCCGACCGCCTGCAAACGCTGGTAGACCGCCTGTTGGCACCGCACCGCAGGCCGCATCTGGTGGGCGATGTCAGCATCCATGAAATTTGTGAACGGGTGCGCTCGCTGATCCTGGCCGAGTTTCCCAAGGGTTTGCGCTTTGTGCGCGACTACGATGTGTCCATCCCCGAGTTTCGGGGCGACCGGGAGCAGCTGATTCAGGCCGTCATCAACATCGCCCACAACGCCGCCCACGCGCTGTCAGAGCGCATTGCAGCGGGTGATGCGCAGATCACTTTCAAGACCCGAATTGCGCGTCAGGTAACTTTCGGCAAGCAGCGTTATCGCTTGGCACTGGAATTGCATGTCATTGACAATGGACCGGGCGTGCCGGACTCCATCAAAGACCGTATTTTCTATCCCCTGATATCGGGGCGTGAAGGCGGTTCCGGGCTGGGACTGACATTGGCGCAAACTTTTGTTCAGCAACACCACGGATTGATCGAGTGTGACAGCGTCCCGGGGCGAACAGATTTCAAGCTGCTGATTCCCTTGCCATGATGGGGTGCCAGCCTGGTATTTCTCGCTTCAATTTTTTGAACGATCACGGGGTCTGCCCCATTGAGAGACTAGACACATGAAACCGATCTGGATTGTTGACGATGACCAGT
>JBKJOH010000277.1:0-3660 GCA_046593295.1 Polaromonas sp.
GCGCGAGCACGAGGTAATCGAGGTTTCGACTTTTTGCGCCCACATGGACAACACCCTGGCTGAGCAAGTCGGCGGCAACGAGCGCACCAGCAAAAGCGAACTCGCTGGCATGAAACATGCCGTAGATAGCAGTGGCCGCGTGCTGCGCGACAACGTCTGGGGGCCGATGGAAGAAGACGCTGCCCGGCGCGACTTCACCATCAACGCGATGTACTACGACCCCGAAACGCAAATCGTGGTGGACTACCACAGCGGCATTGCGGACGCGAAGAAAAAAATCATTCGCATGATAGGCAACCCGGCGGTGCGCTACCGTGAAGACCCGGTGCGCATTATTCGTGCCGTGCGCTTTGGTGCCAAGCTCAGTGCGCTGGGCTTTAAGTTCGAGGCCAAAACGTCTGCACCGTTGCGTGAAATGTCTAGCCTGCTGGCTGACGTGCCGCAGTCGCGGCTGTTTGACGAAATGCTCAAGCTCCTGCAAACCGGTCATGCGCTGGCCAGCATTGAGCAACTCAAAAGCTTAGGGCTAGGCACCGGTATTTATCCGCTGCTTGACGTGGTGGTTGAAGCCGCGCACGAGCCGTTTTTAAACTTGGCCTTGATGGACACTGATCGCCGCGTGGGCGAAGGCAAACCGGTCGCGCCGAGCTTTTTGCTGTCGTGTGTGCTGTGGGTTGATGTGCGTGACGGCTGGGAGCAGCGCTTGAAGCGCGGCGAGCACACCATGCCCGCGCTGCAAGACGCGATTGACGATGCCTTCAACGCCAAAATTGGCGACGTCTCAGGCCGCGGCAAATTGGGCACTGACATGCGCGAAATCTGGGCCATGCAACCACGCTTTGAAAAGCGTACCGGTGCATCACCCTATTCGCTGCTAGACCAACCACGCTTTCGCGCCGGTTTTGACTTCTTGCGCCTGCGCGCGCAAACCGGCGAGATTGATGTGGCACTGGCCGAGTGGTGGGAAAAGTTCAGCACTGCGTATGACGATGAGCGCCATGAAATGATTGAAGCAGCGCGGCAAGAGCAACTGCAAAAGCCGCAGCAACCAAGGGTGCGTGTGAGGCGTGTTGATGCACCTGGCGCTGACGTGCGCTTTACAGAGCCGACAGACTTAGCACCACACTCATCACCAGATGCAGTCCAGCCACAAGGCACGTTTGATGAAAACGCCCCCGCCAGAAAACGCCGCCGTCGCCGCAAACCCGCCAACCGGGATTCAGGCGATCAGGGCAGTCATGGCACCGAGAGCACGCCACCTGCTGAGGCGTAAGCCTGATGGTGACGGCCTACGTCGCGCTGGGCGCCAATCTGGGCAACGCGGTGGCGGCTATAAAGCAAGCCGTAGCAAGCATCAGCGCTTTGCCGCTTTGCAGCGTTAAAAAAACCTCCAGCCTGTACAAAACCGCGCCGCTTGAAACGCTGCCAGGGCATGCGTCGGGTAGTGACTACATCAACGCCGTAGTTGAAATTGAAACCCATCTGCCCGCGCCCATATTGCTGCAACATTTGCAGCAAATAGAACGTGCTGCAGGCCGCGAAAGGCCATACCCGAATGCACCCCGCACGCTTGATTTGGACTTGCTGCTCTACGGCAGCGCCAGTATTGATTCAGCAAACTTGGTGGTGCCTCATCCACGAATGTGGCAACGCGCCTTTGTGCTGGTTCCGTTGGCTGAGATTGCGCCTGAGTTGGTTTGTGGTTCGCGTCTAACGGCAGTTCAGGGCCAAAGAATAGCCATTTTTGATGCCAAGTTAGGGCTGTAGCCCAATAGATACGGACGTGAGCAGCTATCCAATTCGTAGCAATACAGGAAAAGTACCGCGGTGAGCGCCTGGTTGTGCGTGGAGGCCGATGCCTTGCGTTCATTGGCCATCATCGACAAAAAGGCCTCAACCTCCGTGGCTCCCAAGTCGCGCGGATGCCGCATGCCGCCGAGTTGCGTGGCGCTCCAACGGATGAAAAAGCGTATCCAGTACAGATAGGCTTTTTCGGTCTTGAGGCTATAGTGCAGATACCGAATCCGCTCGCGCACTTGGTCGAGCAAGCGAGTGGACTGCAACGGAGGAGCACCGGGTTTCATGAAAAATTTATGCCTGTTTATTTGTACAGTATATCATCCTGAAAACCTGCAGGCAAGCGGGTTTCGAGACCTGTATCAAAAAGATGTATCGTCAAGCGCCGGATGTATCGTCCGGGCGTTGCCGTCTACATTACGTTAGGCCACTTCAAAACCGCACCTGCCCCATCGATGGACAAGGCGTAGCCACCGGTAAGCCACCAAGGATTCTTATGAAATTTTTGTCGCAGTCGAGTACTTTCATCTCGGTTTTCTTGACGCTAATCTTGAGCAGCCCGGTAGCTAATGCGGACGAATTGTCCGACATGAAGCGCGCACTCGATTTAATTGAAAATTTTGCGACGGCCTTTTGCATTAAGCCGGAATTGAGGGGAACGAATAGCAGTCAGGAGCTCCAGGCCAAAGTAGGAATTGAAGCAAATGCTTTGATCAACAAAATAACCGGCTTAAAACTGGAAGTCGGTGGAAAAATACAGACGCAGCAATACCAGGGTCTTCTGCAAAAAGATCTTTTGTCGGCACTACACGATACGACGACGTGTAAAGTGAATTTATTCGATCAGCTCAAGGATCAAATCCTGCCAAAGAGAAAGCTCGAGGCCGGAGAGAAAAAAGAAGTTCTTAATATCCGCATTGAAGCCAGAAACGTAAGATTCGCGAGAGCAGAGCAATCTACTGGTTACAACTGGCAAGTTAATTTCGTTCTTAAGCTAAAAAATCCGAACCAGATCGATGTCATTTGCCAAGTCTATACTGAATGCGCAAAATATAAAAAAGACGACAACACGTTAATGGAGACATACCAGACTCGCAAGCAAAGCACTTTTATTGGCTCCGCTGAACAATCAGAAGTTAGTGGTCTATTATATTGCGGCGGATACACGGACGATGTGGGCCAAATAGGAATCACAATGACGAATAAAACCTGCACCGAGCGCTAGTGGCCTAACCATTTACAGGGACTTCCAATTTAGTCAACAGACTTTTCTAGCAACTGGGTTTTGTCATTTTCCTAGTCAACGGTATTCCTAGCGACGTGTAAAAACAGATGATGCGTAAAACGGTAACAGACTGCACATCTACAGACGGTCTTGTTGCACTGAATGCACAGTGCGGACCAAAATACGAACCGCTCGGCAGGGCCCCATTCCGTTCCCGTGGTCACCACCAATCAGGTGCCACAAAGGGTTAGTGGGGCTTGCCTGCCGTCGGTCTGACCTGTTCACTGCATCTTCGGAGATCACGTCTGCGCGAGAAAAAAGTAGCGCAAGTTTGTTGCCTGAATCGTAAGCGCGGGTTCCCATCCACAGCGAACGGATGCGGTGCATCCCCTACAGGGCTTGTTGCTCAACCGACTTGACGCGTACCGGGCGAATGTCGGAGGCGCGGGCCGCTTCCACGAGCGCGGCGGCATCAGCCGCATCGGTCTTGTTGCGCTTGACGTAAGCGCGAACGTACTGGGCTCCCGGGTTCGACAGTTGCCGGCCTCAAAGTCGCCTCTACTCCAATGAAATCAAGCACTTAGCCGCGTTTTTCGTAGAAACGTGTAATGGCACGATTTGTAAAAAAATATTTGTTT
>JBKJOH010000344.1:0-11628 GCA_046593295.1 Polaromonas sp.
TCGTGGCCGGCCGTCTACTTTGCCAGCAAGACCGTGCTGGCGCTGCTGCTGCCGGGCCTGTTCGTGATGTACCAGGGTCTTAGCGCGGTGCAGCTGACGCTCAACACCAATGTGCTGATCCTGCTGCTTTTGGCAGCGATCGGCTACTACCTGCCCAATGTGCTGTTGGCCAACGCGACCGGCCGCCGTCATATCGAACTGGAGGATGCCTTGCCCGACGCGCTGGACTTGATGCTGGTGTGCGTGGAGGCGGGCCTGGGGCTGGACGCTGCCATGAACCGCGCCGCCGGTGAGATCGGGCTGCGCAGCGCGGCGCTGTCGGACGAGCTCAACCTGGTGGCGCTGGAACTGCGCATGGGCGTCAAGCGCGAGAATGCCTTGCGCAACCTGGCCTTGCGCACCGGGGTGGACGACATTTCGTCGTTCGTGGCCATGCTGGTGCAGGCGGATCGCTTCGGCACCAACGTCGCCGAAGCGCTGCGAATTCAGGCCGAGACGATGCGCACGCACCGCCGCCTCAGGGCGGAGGAGCGGGCGGCGAAGATTCCGCTCAAGCTGCTCTTCCCGCTGATTTTCTTTATTTTTCCGTCGTTGATGCTGGTACTTATGGGCCCGGCCATGATCAGCATTTACCGCGTCTTGCTGCCCACCATGGGCGGTGGCCGCTGACCATCGTTAACCTGCCAAGGAGAGTCTTCCATGAAACGCAAACTGAATGCTGTTGTATCCGTGTCCATGTTGGGCGCGTTGCTGGGCTGTGCCCAGCTCATGCCGGGAGCCCCGCTGGTAGGCTCCGCCGCAGTGCCGTTCCGGGCGCAGGCCAACACTGTGCCGGTCAAGGTAGCGGCCGCGCCGTCAGTCACCCCGGCCATGCCTTCGCATGAAGCCATGTACACGATGGGCCGGACAGCACACGGCGCTGACCAGCTCACGCTCGCGGCCCAGCGCTATGAGCAGGTTCTGGAGATGGTGCCCGATCATGTGGGCGCGCTCAATGCGCTGGCGGTCATTCATGCCCAGTCGGACCGTATCGACGAAGCCCTCAAGCTCTTTGCCCGCGCGCGGCAGTTGGCCCCCGGTGCCGCGCATGTCCACAATAACACCGGCTATGCCCTGCTGCGTGCCGGGAGGCTTGATGAAGCTGAGCGCGCGTTGAAACTGGCGCAGGAGTTGGACCCATCGAGTGTGCAGACGCAGCAGAACCTGACATTGCTTGCAAATGCGCAGGCAGAACTACAGCCGTCCGTGCAAATGGCGCAGCTGCTTCCGATAGCGCCCTCAGGTGCGCAGGGCGTAACTACACCGCGCCTGGTGGTGGTGGCACCCAATGTGTATGAGTTGCAGGCACCTGCGAGACCGGCGGCTGGGGCTGTCCAGGTGGTCGCTGCCTCGACCAGCGGTGACCTGCCCCAGGCGCAGGCATTGAGCCGCGAGGTCAAGCCCAGCCATGCGTTGGCGGCGGCCGAGTCCGGCCTGCGTGGCGTTCGTCTGGAGGTCTCCAACGGTGTGGGCCTTGCCCGCCTTGCGCGGCGCACGGCCGACCGGCTCGCAACCTTGGGCGTGGCAACAGCCAGGCTGACGAATGCCCGGCCCTATCGGCAGCAAAAGACTGAGATCCAGTTCGTAATGGGCCAGGAACTGGCGGCTCACGCGCTTCAGTCGCGCTTGCCGATGGCGGCGCTCGCAGTGCCCGCAAGCCGGCTGGACTCGAGCGTCCAGTTGCGCCTGGTGCTCGGCCACGACGTGGCTGGCAAGGCGATTGCCGCGTGGCTCGATGGTGTGGAAATGCAGGTGACGACAACAACGCAAGGTGGCGGCTGGCGGTGGAGTTGAATACCGGCCGGGTGTGGCAAACTCCCGCCCTTCAGTGGGTGATCAGGAAAGGGACTTTCCCAGTAGATGCTTGGTCGCATAAACGTACAACTCAAGGCGATTGCTGATGCCCAGCTTTTCGTAAATGGATGTCAAATGGTTACGCAAGGTGTGCTCGGATATGAAGAGCCGTTCGGCCAGCAATTTATTCAAAGCACCGTTTCCCTCCACCATCGTGTGAATGATTTTTCGCTCCTTGACGGTCAAGGCTGCCTGCTTTTCCGTTTCGGGGTCATGCTTGTGCGCCGCTATGGGGGCCATGAGTTCGTCGAATACTCTGCCTAGCGTTTCGCGATCAAGCCATAGCTCACCCTGATGCGTTTTTTTGATCGCTTTAAGCACTTGTTCCGCCGGTGCGTCTTTGCCCACCACCCCCCGGGCACCACGAAAAACCGCCAGATCTAGCGTCTTTTGTTCGCGTACGCCGGTCAAGATCAATACGCGCGACACTGCGTTCGACAGTAGGGCGGGGAGAATATCGAGGGCGCTTTCTCCCCCCAGGTCGATATCCAGCACAATGACATCGGGAACCAGCTGGTCAATTTTTGCAAGCGCTTCTTTGCAACTGGTTGCGGTTCCGACCACCTCCATCTCTGGTTTTTCACCGTCGATCAATTGATGCAAACCCCACAGCATGGTCGGGTGATCGTCTATGAGCATGACGCGAATCGTTTTTTCTGCGAGTTTCATGGGACCACCTTTTTAAACCGGTATTTCGATGTGTACTGCCGTGTTGCCGCTCGGCTCTCGCTTGACCTGCGCCTTTCCACCCAGCGCCGCAGCCCGTTGCGTAATCGACCGCGGCCTGAAGTCGACGGACTGTGCGCCATTGCCTTCATTTTCAATTTCAATCTTGAGCCACCCGTCGGTACACCGGAGTTTGACAGATCCCCGTTGTGCGATGGTGTGTTTGCAGATGTTGCTCAATCCCTCGCGCACGATCTGCAGTACCTCCGCGGTCAATCGATCGCTCACGTTGAGCTCGCCCTCCACGTAGACTGCGATATCGATCCCGTAGAACTCTCTGACTTGCGCTGCCTGCTGGCGCAGAACCACGAGAAGTATCGGTTCAGTCTGCCCCGGTCCGTTTTCAAACATTCTGGCATAGCGGCGCAAATCATTGATCACCTTCGCAGTCATTGCCGTCAATTTTTCCAGATCCTCGATCAGTGGATTGTCGGCAGAAGCTTTATTGCGCAAGGCGCTTAGCCCGAGTTTCAAGCCGATATAAGGCTGGATGGCCGTATCATGAAGATCCAATCCGATCTTGAGCCGTTCTTGCGACGCAGCTTGCGAGGCCATCTGGTCGAGAAGCTCGATATTCTCGATGACCGGAAACGCTTGGGCACCGATATGGCTCAAAAACAGTGCATCTGCTTTGCTGAATCCGTTTTCCTGTGAGACCACATAAATGCGGCCCTCTCCTTTTCTCAATGACAAAGGCGCGCTGATAAAGGAGCGCGCCCCCAGCAGCTCGGCCAGACGCTCGCTTGCTGTCCCATCGTGCTTGATCCACCTATTTGTAGCAGTGTCATACGCCAGGGATCCTCCGAGCAGGGCCATGGCAGGCCAGAGCGGGCGGGTGTAGGCAACGATATGGTCTTGCGAAAGGGCCATGAGCGGCAACGCCACTTCTGCGCTAATAGGCTCGGCATTGATCGATTGCTTTGCATGGCCTTCTTTTGCAGTACGCAATGAATAGGTCTCGGACTCTTTGTCCCGCATCACCAAAATACAACTGCTGCCCCTGAAAAACAGCCGCGTCTTTTCCAGAACCGTGGTGACGGTGTGATCGACCCCAAAGCGTGGATTGGATAAGCGGCTTACATCGCGAAGCAGGGCCAGCCGGCGCTTTAACCCTGCTTTTGTTCCCCCCCAGTAGGCGCTCATATAGCCAAAGGCAAGCAAGAAGGTGGTGCGCAACAATAAGCGGGAAAAATCCTCTCCTGCCGCCAACCCCAGGCCGGACGCGGCAAACAGGGCTGCCGAGGTGATGGTAATTCGCGCTCCCTCGTTGAAACCCCATCGAAAAGACGACGTGAGAATGGCGAAAAAAAAGAAGAGGAAAAAAAAACTGTCAACGCCACCCGTCAAAAAAACGATCAGCGCATACCAGAAAACATCCAGCCAGTGAATCAGCTTGCTTTGTGAAAACGGCTGGTTTAGCTGTGAATAAATGTAAACGACAAGGCTGTGAAAGACATAACCGGCAAAGACAAGCCAGGCTAAACCGGTAATGCTGCTCAAGCCGGAAGGGTCGATAAAAATCGCCAATAACACCGAAATGGCCAGTACCAGCCGCATCCTGCTAACCATTTGCGCGTCAGCGGCATCCGTGGCAACGTCTGAGTCAATTTCGTTTTTTTTGTCCAGACTGTATGTAAGCATGGTGCTCTTTCTACCCAGAAACTGAACGGGATTCGTCCCTCATTTTTTTTGCGGTGCAATAATGTTATTTGCTGCTGTGGACAGCGTCAAGCAGGGTGGCCGGTTCTGTTCTGCTGGTACGGTAAATTTTGAGACTGACGGAAAGTCATCAAGAAAGTCTTCAAGGCAAGAGCTGCCTGCAAGATAGTCGATGATCCTTGAGGGGGATATCAAAAAAATTAGGTGACGAGCCTTGACCCCGGCACTGGCTCCACAGTTAGGGCTGCTTGGTTCCCCATCTGACCCGGTTGGCCGCTTTACCATGCGGGAAGGCCCGTCACCCACGATTGTAATTGACTCACCAATCTCCCTTGCAGAAGATGGCTTGCCGGATGACCGGTTTGGGCATTAGGCATTCGTTATTGCAAGCTGTGACTTTAGAATGCAGTGATGTCCTATCTAGTCCTGGCCCGCAAATACCGTCCCAAAAATTTTTCTGAAATGGTGGGGCAGTCGCATGTGGTGCAGGCACTTGGCAATGCGCTCACTACGCAGCGTTTGCACCATGCCTACCTGTTTACCGGCACACGGGGTGTTGGCAAAACCACCATTTCGCGCATCTTGGCCAAGTCGCTCAATTGCATTGGGCCAGACGGGCAGGGCGGCATTACCGCTACGCCGTGCAATGTTTGTCAGGCGTGTCTGGATATCGATACCGGGCGTTTTGTGGACTACACCGAGCTGGATGCTGCATCCAATCGTGGCATAGATGACATGCAAACATTGCTGGAGCAGGCCGTTTACAAGCCGGTGCAGGGCCGCTTCAAGGTCTTCATGATTGACGAAGTCCACATGCTCACAGGGCCGGCCTTCAACACCATGCTCAAGACGCTGGAAGAGCCGCCCGAATACCTCAAGTTTGTACTGGCCACGACTGACCCGCAAAAGGTGCCCGCCACCGTGCTGTCGCGCTGCCTACAGTTCAACCTGCGGCCCATGGCACCTGAAACGATTCTGGAACACTTGGGCCATGTCTTGAGCATTGAAAACGTACCGTCAGAGGTGCAGGCGCTGCGCCTGCTGGCGCGTGCGGCGCGCGGCTCGATGCGCGATGCGCTGTCGCTGACCGATCAGGCGATTGCCTTTGGCTCAGGTGAGTTGCTGGAAGCCAGCGTGCGCCTGATGCTGGGCAGTGTTGACCGCAGCTACGTCTTTCGCCTGATCGATGCGCTGGCGCGAGGCGATGGCAAAACAGTGGTTGAAACGTCTGAAACCTTGCGCCTGCATGGCCTGAGTGCTGCGTCAACACTCGAAGAAATGACCACCGTGCTGCAACGCATGGCGGTGTTGCAGGCCGTGCCAGCGATGATGGCTAAAGCGGCGAATGCGACGAATGCTGCTACTGAGGGTGTTACCAACGATGACGATGCAGACCCCGAAGCCACTGAAACCGCGCGCCTGGCGCAAACCATGCCTGCTGATGAGACTCAATTGCTCTACAGCCTGTGCTTGCACGGCCGCGCTGAGCTGGGCCTAGCCCCCGATGAATACGCGGCGCTGACGATGGTGCTGCTGCGTTTGCTGGCCTTCAAGCCCGCTGGTGCGCCAGTGGTCGCGGCGGCTACGCCAACCTTGTCTATGCCCGCCGTGTCTATGCCAGCGTCCAGGCCGGGGAGCGCCGCCGAGCCTGCAAAAAAGCCTCTAGCCCAATCAATACGGGCGCGACCAGCTACTGATTTAATAGCATATGAAAATGCTGCGCCGCAAGATTCACCAATTTCCGCAGCGCCAACATCACCCATATCACCAACCGCGCTTGGCAACACCTGGAGCGATCTGGTCAGCAAGCTGGTGGCGGCTGAGGCCATTGGCGCGATGGTGCGCGAGCTGGCCTTGCAGTCAGAGCTGGTTTCGCAAGACGGCAGCAGCTGGACGCTGCGGGTTGAGCGCCAGTCACTCAACCAAAGCGCGGCCTGCGAGAAGTTGCAGCTGGCACTGCAAACGCTAACCAGTGCCGACCCTGCGGTTAAGCTGATGGTTGAGGTAGGCCCGATTAGCGACTCACCCGCCCGCCGCAACCTGCAGGCCCAGCAGCAGCGCCAGCGCCAGGCCGAAGACATCATTCACAACGACCCGTTTGTACAAAGCATGATGCGCAACTGGGGGGCGAAAATTGGCCCCATCAGTGTGACGCTGCCTGCTCGTGAAAAAGCGCTTCAAGCGCCATCAATACATTCCGGGCCGATATGATAGCCAGCAACTCCAGGCACTCGATCAGCCACGCATTCACAACGTATTTTTAAAGGAAAAACCATGTTCAACAAAGGACAACTCGCCGGCCTGATGAAGCAGGCGCAAGCCATGCAGGACAACCTGAAAAAAGCCCAGGACGAGCTTGCATTCATTGAAGTGACCGCCGAATCAGGCAACGGCCTGGTCAAGGTCACCATGACCTGCAAGCACGATGTCAAGCGGGTGGAAATCGACCCAAGCCTGCTGGCTGACGACAAAGACATGCTCGAAGACCTGGTGGCTGCAGCGTTTAACGCCGCAGTGCGCAAGGCTGAAGATGTGAGTCAGGAAAAGATGGGTAAATTGACGGCGGGTATGCCTGCCGGAATGAAGCTCCCGTTCTAGCCCTAAGTGCCCACCTCCAACGCCCTCGAAGGCCTGACCCAGGCCCTGCGCAAGCTGCCTGGCGTGGGTGCCAAGTCGGCTGCCCGTATGGCCTTTCATTTGCTACAGCACGACAAGCCTGCCGCGCTGCAAATCGCGCGTGCGCTGGAACATGCGGTCAGCAGCATCAAACACTGCCAGCTCTGCAATACATTGACCGAGCTGGACGTGTGCAGCACCTGCGCCAGTAGCCAGCGTGACCGCAGCAAGCTGTGTGTGGTCGAAACCCCGGCCGACCAGGCGGCGCTGGAGCGCACGCTGGCTTACAAAGGCCTGTACTTTGTGCTGATGGGCAAGTTAAGCCCGCTGGACGGCATAGGCCCCAACGACATAGGTCTGCAAAAACTGTTTGACCGCGTGGTGCCCAAAGATGAGCGTGGCCAGCCTTTGACGACGGAGGCGCGCGAGGTGCAGGAGGTTATTCTGGCCACCAACTTCACGGCTGAAGGCGAAGCGACTGCGCATGTGATTGCCCAGGCCCTGAAAAGTCGCGGCGTGCAGGTCACGCGGCTGGCGCGTGGCGTGCCTGTGGGCAGTGAGCTGGAGTACGTAGACCTGGGTACGATTGCCCATGCGCTGGTGGACAGGCGTTGAGAGTTATTGGGCTCTGACCCCAATAACTCTGCTACTATTTTAATAGCTGCCTGCGCAACGGTTGCAAGGGTCGCGCATTAAAAGACTTCAATTTAAGAGACTTCTAAAAATGACCTTTGCACGCTTCACCATCGCCTATTGGTGCGTTCTGTTTGCCGCCATATTGCCCATTATTTGCGCAGGCATCGCAAAGTACGGCATGTTGAACATTCACCCCAAGCAGGGCGGCTACGACAACAACAATCCGCGCGCCTGGCTGGCCAAGCAATCCGATTGGCGCGCCCGAGCCAATGCGGCACAGGCCAACACTTTTGAAGCGCTGCCGTTTTTCTTTGTGGCGGTGGTGATCGCGCATCAGCTACAAGCGCGGCAAACCCTGCTCGACATATTGGCTTTTATGTTCGTAGTGCTGCGAATGGCCTACGTATTGATGTACGTTGCCGACATGGCCAAAACACGTTCGAGCATCTGGGCCACAGCCCTGGTCGTCAATATCGCCATTCTTTTTTTAGGTTATCGCTGAGTTTTGGCCGATGAGGTAACCATTCGTAAGTCCGTGCTGTTTTTTCAGTACAAACCCGCACGGGATGATACCGATGCGGGTTTTTTGATGCATTGATAAGCTGGTGTGGAATCAAAAAAAAACAAAGAGATCCATCCATGCCTACTCCATACAACCGTCCCCGTCCGCACCAACTGACCCGCCGAAGCTTCGCCGTTGGCACGGCGCTGTCCGCAGCAGCGCTTGCTCTGCCCGCATTGCGCGCCCAGGGCAAGCTTGAAAAAACCAAAATCGCGCTGGCAGTTGGTGGCAAAGCGGCGTTTTACTATTTGCCGCTCACCATTTCCGAGCAGCTTGGCTATTTCAAGGCCGAAGGTCTGGATGTCGAAATCAGCGACTTTGCCGGTGACACGCGCGCCTTGCAGGCGGTCGTTGGAGGCTCTGCTGATGTGTGTTCTGGCGCGTTTGAGCAGACCATCAACCTGCAGGCTAAAAATCAGATGTTTCGCGCCTTTGTGCTGCTGGGTAGGGCACCGCAAATCGCCTTCGGCATCTCGACCAAAACGCTGCCCAACTACAAAACAATTGCTGATTTGAAGGGCAAAAAAATCGGCGTATCGGAACCTGGCTCATCTATCAACATGATGGCCAATCTGGTGTTGTCACTCGGTGGCCTGCAGGCCAGTGATGTGAGCTTTATTGGCGTGGGCACAGCAGCCGGCGCACTCACCGCGCTGCGTTCTGGCCAGATTGATGCCATCAGCAACACCGACCCGGTGATGACCATGCTGGAGCAAAAAGGCGATGTCAAAATCATCAGTGACACCCGCACCCTCAAAGGCACAGTGGAGGTGTTTGGCGGTGTCATGCCGGCGGCTTGTTTGTATGCGCCGCAAGATTTCATCCAGAAAAACCCCAACACCTGCCAGGCTCTGGCCAATGCCATCGTCCGTGGTCTGAAATGGCTGCAAACGGCTGGGCCGGGCGACATCATCAAGACGCTGCCAGAAAGTTATTTTCTGGGTGACAGGGCGCTGTACCTTGCAGCGTTCAACAAGGTGCGCGAAGCCATTTCGCTTGACGGGATAATTCCCGAAGACGGCGTGCGTACCGCGCTCAAGGCGCTGGCCAGTTTCGATGCCAGCATCAAGGTCGACAAGATTGATTTGAGCAAGACTTATACGAATGAGTTTGCACGTCGTGCGAAAGAGCGCTTTAAGGCTTGAAGGTATCAACACACGCGCGGGCGAAACTGAGAGGCTGTAAACCGACTAAAGGGCACTTCTAGAAATTCAGATTTTCAGGATAAAGTGCAAGGCGCGTGTTGCATCGCCCTTTGGGCTCATGCGAGGGTCGCGCAGGAACCGGAATGTACTTCAGGTACATGAGGATTGCGAGCACCGCGCAACGCAGCAATTTGCCTGAAAAATGAATTTATAGAGGTGCCCTAACGCTTCTTCGTCTTTGACACGGCCCGGCTGCTGCGCTTGACCCCTTTGCCAGCACTGTGTTTACCCGAATGCGCCTTGACGGGCAGAAACACCACCACCTGATGCCCTAGCTTGAAGGCGGAACTGGCGCTGACGCTGTTCCACTCTGCCACGCTGGCGGCGCTCAAGCTATAGCGCTTTGCGATGGTCGCTACGGTTTCACCCTTGCGGGCCTTGATGGCGGTGCGGCGGGTCACGATCTCGGGTGCCAGCGACACCTGGGCGTTGTCTGCGACATGGCTGGTGACATCGTTCTCGACCTTGGATGACCGAGGTACCAGCAACGTAGAACCCGACTTTATCAACATGCGTGGCGGAATATTGTTGACGGCGCGAAGGTCAGCCTCGGTCATGCCGACGCGCCTGGCGGCATCGCCGGGGCTCAGTGTCGAGGGTGCTGTCCAGGCCGTCCAGCTTGCATACTGGCCCTGGGAATAAGCTTCAAAATTGCGCTGAAAAATCGTCGCGTTATTCCAGGGCAACAGGATTTGCGGTGTGCCCGACGCGATGATGACGGGCCGCTGCGCTGACGGATTAAGCGCCTTGAAGTCTTCAATCCTCACGTCGGCCAACTTGGCGGCCAGGGCCACGTCAATGTCGCGGCCAAGCTGCACCTGCTGGAAGTAGGGGTGGTTTTCAATCAGCGGCAGCTCGCAACGGAATCCCTGTGGGTTGGCTACTATGTTTTTAACGGCCTGTAGTTTGGGTACATACAACCGCGTCTCGGCAGGCATGTTCAGGTCCATGTAGCCCGTACCCAGCCCGGCTTTCTGGTTGCGCGCAATCGCGCGGCCCACGCTGCCTTCACCCCAGTTGTAAGCGGCCAGTGCCAGGTGCCAATCACCAAACATGCCATAAAGTTTTTGTAAATAATCAAGCGCCGCACGGGTTGAGGCAAGTACATCGCGTCTGTCATCACGAAAGGCGTTTTGCTTCAAGTCAAAGTACTTGCCGGTTGCAGGCATGAACTGCCACATGCCGGCCGCTTTGGCGCTGGACACCGCCTGCGGGTTGAACGCACTCTCAATAAACGGCAGCAGCGCCAGCTCGGTAGGCATCTGACGGCGCTCAAGTTCTTCAACAATGTGAAACAGGTATTTACTGGAGCGCTCCGTCATGCGCTGGATGTAGTCGGGCCGGGTGGAATACCACTGCTCGCGGTCAATGACCAGATCGCTCTGCAAATCGGGCATGGCAAAGCCGCGGCGTATGCGGTCCCACAACTCCTTGGGCGGCTCGGCATGGGCTATCTTCAGGCCACCGACTTGCCCTGGTGTGATGCCCTTGAGCGGGCCGCCGGGAATCAGTGAGGGAATGGGTTTGTTGTCAGATGTCGAGGCGGAACCCAGCACCGGATCACCCGGCATACCCGGTTTGCTGGCACAACCTGCCAGCAAGGCCACGCATAAAAATAAAGTCGAAAAAACTGAAACTGAAATACGGGGGGAGTTAGGCATCAGGGTACTTCTAGAAATTCAGATTTTCGGGATGAAGTGCAAGGCGCACGGAGGAGGGTTTTTGGGGTCAGAGTCCAAATTCATCGTGCCCTTGGCACGCCCTCCGGGTGCGATGCTTTGCATCGTCATGAAATTGGCGTCTGACCCCAATAACCCTCCGCGCAACTCCGCAATTCGCCCGAAAAATGAATTTATAGAAGTGCCCATCATTTGAATTGGTTTTTCCACTGTCGGATAGCGGCAAATACGGAGGTGTCGTCATGCGCCGCTGCATCAAAATGCAGGGCGGCAGTTTTTACAGTAGTTTGCCGTGTGCGCAGGAAGGGGTTGATGAGCAGCTCCTGCGCGATGGAGGTGGGCAGTGTGGGCTGGTCGTGCGCGCGCAGTTGGATGCATTGCGCATGGTACTCCGCCAGCGCCGCATTGCCGGGCTCGACCGCCAGCGCAAAGCGCAAATTGCTCAGGGTGTACTCATGGGTGCAGCAGACGCAGGTGTTGCCGGGCAGGGCAGCGAGTTTGTCGAGGGAGGCCAGCATTTGTGCGGGCGTGCCTTCAAACAGGCGGCCACAACCCCCCGAAAAAAGCGTGTCACCGCAAAACAGCAGTGGACGATTGTTGATGTTTGGTGGCGGACGCAGCGACGGGCCGCCCCTAGCAAGGCCAGCCCCCT
>JBKJOH010000089.1:0-3885 GCA_046593295.1 Polaromonas sp.
CTTGCCGTGAGTTGGAGCGCCAGGGTTTTGATTGCACCTATCTTGACGTTCAGGCTGACGGCCTGGTTGATATTGAGGTGCTCAAGGCCGCGATTCGGCCTGACACGATTTTGGTCAGCGTCATGTTCGTGAACAACGAAATCGGTGTGGTGCAGGACATTGCGGCCATTGGGTCGCTGTGCCGTGAAAAAGGCATCATCTTCCACGTTGATGCGGCGCAGGCCACGGGCCGGGTAGACATCGACATGGCTACTTTGCCGGTCGATTTGATGAGCCTGACCTCGCACAAAACCTACGGCCCCAAAGGCATTGGCGCACTGTTCGTGCGCCGCAAACCACGCGTGCGCCTGGAAGCGCAAATGCACGGTGGCGGCCACGAGCGCGGTATGCGCTCCGGCACGCTGCCAACGCACCAGTGCGTCGGCATGGGCGAGGCCTTCCGCATCGCCAAGGCCGAGATGCATGAAGAAAACAAACGCATTCGCGCCCTGCATGAACGCATGCTCAATGGCCTGAAAGACGTTGAAGAGGTATTTTTGAACGGCCATGCCGGCAAGCGCGTACCGCACAACCTCAACATGAGCTTTAACTATGTTGAGGGCGAGTCGCTCATCATGGGCATCAAGGGTTTGGCGGTGTCCAGCGGTTCGGCCTGCACGTCCGCCAGTCTGGAGCCCAGCTATGTGCTGCGCGCCCTGGGCCGCAGCGACGAGCTGGCCCACAGCAGCCTGCGCATGACGATAGGCCGCTGGACGACTTCAGCCGAAATTGACTACGCAGTTGGCACCATCAAAGAGAACGTCGCCAAGCTGCGCGAACTTTCCCCACTCTGGGAAATGTTCAAGGATGGTATTGACTTATCCACTATCCAGTGGGCAGCACACTAAGCTGCATTTTAGAAATTCAAGAGGCAGACAAAATGGCATACAGCGAAAAGGTCGTAGACCACTATGAAAATCCCCGCAACGTCGGCTCCTTTGAAAAGGGCGACGACAGCATAGGGACCGGCATGGTCGGCGCGCCTGCTTGTGGCGACGTGATGAAGCTGCAAATCAAGGTCAACCCCGTTACTGGTGTGATCGAAGATGCACGCTTCAAGACCTACGGCTGCGGCTCGGCCATTGCATCCAGCTCCTTGGTTACCGAGTGGGTCAAGGGCAAGACGCTGGACCAAGCGGCCAGCATCAAGAACAGCGCGATTGCTGAAGAGCTGGCGCTGCCACCGGTGAAGATTCACTGCTCCATCCTGGCCGAAGATGCCATCAAGGCGGCTGTGAATGACTACAAATCGCGGCATCTGGTTGCTGCCTGAAAACGGCTACTCCCCTGATATGTCCGTAACCCTCACCGACGCAGCCGCCCGCCATGTGACCCGCTACCTGTCCAAGCGCACCAGGGGCGTGGGTGTGCGACTGGGTGTCAAAACCACCGGCTGCTCGGGCCTGGCCTACAAGCTTGAATACGCCGACGATGTCAACCCTGAAGACGTGGTGTTTGAAGACAATGGCGTGAAGGTGCTGGTTGACCCAAAAAGCATGGCCTACATCGACGGCACCCAGCTCGATTTTGTGCGTGAAGGCCTGAATGAAGGCTTTAAATTTATCAATCCCAACGAGCGCGATCGTTGTGGCTGTGGAGAGTCGTTTCGCGTTTAACCATTTTTGTTTCGCAACTGCGACAAAGCCGCCCTCACTAAAAGTGCCGGCGGCTTTTTACCGACATGAATCTCCAATCCACCGACTTCGAACTTTTTGGCGTACCTAGCAGGTTTGCGCAAGACCGCGCCACGCTCGATGCCAAATGGAAAGACCTGCAACGCGAAGCCCACCCCGACAAGTTTGCCGCGCAGGGGCTTGCTGCGCAGCGCGTTGCGATGCAGTGGTCGGTGCGCATCAACGAGGCCTACCAGCGGCTGAAGGATCCATTGAAGCGCGCCAGCTATTTGTGCGAACTGGGTGGCGCATCCATCAACGCTGAAAACAACACCGCCATGCCCACTGACTTTCTGATGCAGCAAATGGAGTGGCGTGAGGCGCTTGATGATGCAAAAACAGTCAAAAAAATGGATGAAATAGCCCTTGAGGCCAATAAATACGGGCGTGACCAGCTATCAAAAATAGAGCAGTCAATTGATGCGCGTAAAGATTTTTCTACCGCTGCTACCCAAGTCAGAAGCCTTATGTTTATTGAGCGCTTTCAGGCTGAGGTCGAAACTCGCATCGACCAACTGGAACAATAGCGATTCCGTTCCTATTTCAATCCGATATGTCGTTGCTTCGTCTTGCCGTGCCTGAAGCACTGTCTGCGACTTCACGCCTAATCTCGAATTGAAATAGAAACGGAATCAAGCAGCAAGTACTACTAAAACGCATGGCACTTTTACAAATATCCGAACCCGGCCAAACACCAGACCCGCACGCTAGGCGCATTGCCATTGGCATAGACCTTGGCACCACCCATTCACTGGTTGCCAGCGTGCGCAGCGGCGTGGCTGAATGCTTGAGTGACACCGAAGGCCGCGTGATATTGCCCAGCGTGGTGCGCTACGTCGATGCAGAAAAACGCCAGATTGGTTTTGACGCGCTGGCCGCGCAGGTTGATGACCCGCGCAACACCATCTCGTCCGTCAAGCGCCTGATGGGCCGTGGCATCAACGACATTGGCAACCGCGCGCAGTTGCCTTATGAGCTGATTGACAAGCCCGGCATGGTCACGCTGCAAACCGTGGCCGGCGAAAAAAGCCCGGTCGAAATCAGCGCTGAAATTCTGGCCACGTTGCGTTTTCGGGCTGAAGACACTTTTGACGACGACGTTTACGGTGCGGTCATCACCGTGCCTGCCTACTTTGACGATGCGCAGCGCCAGGCCACAAAAGACGCCGCGCAGCTGGCAGGCCTCAATGTGCTGCGCCTCATCAACGAGCCGACCGCAGCGGCGATTGCCTACGGCCTCGACAACGGCAGCGAAGGCACTTACGCCATCTACGACCTGGGTGGTGGCACGTTTGACATCTCCATCCTGCGCCTCACGCAAGGCGTGTTTGAAGTCGTGGCCACCGGTGGCGACTCGGCACTCGGCGGTGACGACTACGACCGCGCACTGGTCGAGTGGGTGCTGGCCAAGGCCGGTGTTGCAGCCGACACACTCACGCCCACAGACAAGGCCGCACTACAGCGCGCCGCACGCGCCGGCAAAGAGGCACTCTCAAGCAACAGCAGCGTGCCGTTCAGCGTTCAGCTTGCCAAGGCACTGGTTAACTTTGAACTCAAGGCCGAAGACTTTGAAACCGCCACCGCCCACCTTACGCAGCGCACCTTGAGCGCCGTGCGCAAGGCGCTGCGAGATGCCAAGCTGGCGAAGGATGCTATCCACGGCGTGGTGCTGGTCGGTGGCTCAAGCCGTATGCCGCAGGTGCGCAAGGCGGTTGCCAGCTTCTTTGGCAAAGAGCCGCTCACCAACCTCAACCCTGACGAAGTGGTTGCATTGGGCGCAGCCATTTCTGCCAACCAGCTTGCAGGCAACAACCTAGGCGCCGATTTGTTGTTGCTCGATGTGATCCCGCTGTCGCTGGGCATTGAAACCATGGGTGGCCTGGTCGAGCGTATCGTGCCGCGCAACCAGACCATCCCCACCGCGATGGCGCAGGACTTCACTACCTACAAAGACGGCCAGACCGCACTGGCCCTGCATGTGTTGCAGGGCGAGCGTGACCTGGTGGTTGATTGCCGCAGCCTGGCGCGGTTTGAACTGCGCGGTATTCCGCCCATGGCGGCCGGCGCAGCGCGCATCCGCGTGACTTTCACAGTCGATGCCGACGGCCTGCTCAGTGTCAATGCGAAAGAGCAGGGCAGCGGCGTGGAAGCGCGTATCGACGTGAAACCGTCG
>JBKJOH010000288.1:0-6530 GCA_046593295.1 Polaromonas sp.
CGAGCACCAGCTTGAAATCGCCGCCGATGCACTGCGCCTGCCGCCGTGGGATGCCAAAATTGGCCTACTGTCAGGCGGTGAAAAGCGTCGCGTCGCGCTGTGCCGCCTGCTGCTGCAAAAGCCCGACATGCTGTTGCTCGACGAACCGACCAACCACCTCGATGCCGAATCGGTGGAATGGCTGGAAGAGTTCCTGGCCCGCTATTCCGGCACCGTGGTCGCGGTGACGCATGACCGCTACTTCCTCGACAACGCCGCCGAATGGATCCTGGAGCTGGATCGCGGCCGCGGCATTCCGTGGAAGGGCAACTACAGCAGCTGGCTGGAGCAAAAAGGCGAGCGCTTGGCGCAGGAGCAAAAGGGCGAAGAATCCCGCGCCAAGGCCTTGAAAAAAGAGCTTGAATGGTCACGCCAGAACCCGAAAGCACGCCAGGCCAAGAGCAAGTCACGTCTCGCGCGGTTTGAAGAACTGTCTGATTTTGAATACCAGAAGCGCGTCGAGACCAACGAGATTTTCATTCCCGTGGCCGAGCGCCTGGGCAATGAAGTGATCGAATTCAAAGGCGTGAGCAAATCGTTTGGCGACCGTCTGCTGATCGACAACCTGAGTTTCCAGGTCCCCGCTGGTGCCATCGTCGGCATCATCGGACCGAACGGCGCTGGCAAATCGACGCTGTTCAAGCTGATTGCCGGTAAGGAGCTGCCCGACAGCGGCGAAGTGGTGATCGGCAAGACCGCCCGCATGGCTTTTGTCGATCAGCACCGCGATGACCTCGCCAATGAAAAAACCGTCTGGGAAGACATCTCGGGTGGCCTCGACATGCTGACCGTCGGCAAGTTCACCATGCCGAGTCGCGCCTACGCGGGCCGTTTCAACTTCAACGGTGCTGACCAGCAAAAGCGCGTCGGCACGCTGTCAGGCGGCGAGCGCGGGCGCTTGCACTTGGCCAAAACGCTGATTGCTGGCGGCAACGTGCTGATGCTCGATGAGCCGTCAAACGACTTGGATGTGGAAACTCTGCGCGCGCTTGAAGACGCGCTGCTTGAGTTTGCCGGCTCAGTGATGGTGATTAGCCATGACCGCTGGTTCTTAGACCGCATCGCAACGCACATTTTGGCCGCCGAGGGCGATAGCCAGTGGACGTTTTTTAACGGCAATTATCAGGAATATGAAGCCGACAAGAAAAAGCGTTTGGGTGAAGAGGGTGCCAAGCCGAAGCGTGTTCGCTTTAAGGCATTGCATTAACAATAATGCCCCCACGGTCACTCACTTCGTGTGCCTGCGGTGTCTCCCTGCCCCTTGCACTTAGAAAAGGGGCCGCTGCGCCTGCGGCCCGGCAAAGCCGGTTCCGCGGCCCCTGCTGGAATGGGACACATCTCAGGCAATCGCTGGGTTTTGCATGAGTGACGAGGAAGTTCTAAAGAAAACCCGGCACTGGCTTGAAAAAGCCGTGATCGGGCTTAACCTCTGCCCGTTCGCCAAGGCGGTGTACGTCAAAAATCAGGTGCGTCTGGTCGTTAGTCACGCGCGTCATGCGGACGATTTACTGGAAGAACTTGATAGTGAGCTCGACCTGCTGGTCGCCACGCCCGCAGAGCAGTTAGAGACCACGCTGCTGATCCACCCCACGCTGTTCGACGACTTTCTGGACTTCAATGATTTTCTGGAGGTCGCCGAAGGGGTGGTCGATGAGCACGGACTTGAAGGCATCATCCAGCTCGCCAGCTTTCATCCGCAGTTCCAGTTTGAGGGTACGGAGGTGGCTGACATCAGCAACTACACCAACCGCGCGCCGTTTGCCATACTGCATCTGCTGCGCGAAGACAGCGTTGAAAAGGCGATTGATTCCTTCCCCGAAGCCGAAGCGATTTTTGAGCAGAACATTGCCACGCTTGAAAAACTCGGGGCTTCCGGCTGGAAGGCTTTAGGGTTCTAGGGTTCTAGGGTTGACGTTCACATTTAGGTTCGCATCAACTTTTTGCGCACCAGCTGGATGTTGCTGCGCAGCGCATACAGCTCGTCGGTATACGACAGCGGCACGCTGACCTTGGCAGCGCGGCTTTCGAGTTGTTGCAACTCCTCCAGCAGCGGGGCGGTGTCTTTGGCTTCTTCGGCGCGGTGCTCGATATCCCTGAGCCGGCCATACCACCTGAAGATGCGCGAGCGTACCCTGAAGGCATACAGCGGCGGAACAATGCGCGACAGCGGCAGCATGATGGCGATGATGATGCCCATCACCAGCCACATGCGCTCCACCAAATTGGCCACCCAGAACGGCAGGTAGCGCTGCAGCAGCGGCGGCCCCGACTTGATGGCACGCTCGGCTTCCTTGGCAATCGGCAGTTCGTTGTTTTCGATGTTCGGGTATTCGCGCGCACGTTTGAACCAGCCCGCACCACCTTGAATCTGGTTGCCTGCCAGTGCAAACAATTGCAGCAAGGCCGGGTGGGTGGTGTTGCGTGTTATCAGCGCTGTGGTCGGGGCCACCAGCCGTACGTCTTCAGGCGGCACATTGCCTGCTAAATCGACCACACCACGCGGCAGGCGGGTCGGGCTTAAAAATGCAAATCGCCGCGAATAGGCTTCGCTCTGTGAAAAGTTCATCAGCTTGACACCCGGTGTTTGCAGCAGCATTTGAACCATCAGCGATTCGGGCGCGGAGGCAAACACAATCGCATCCAGCTCGCCATTTAAAAATGCCACGGTGGCGGGTGTTTGTGCCAACGTTGATATTCTCAAGGTGGCGGGATCAATCCGGTTGCTCTCCAGCAGCTTGCCCATCAGGCTGGGCACGCCGCTGCCGGGTGTGCCCATGTTGATGCGCAGGCCTTCAAGTTGAGGCAGTGAAGACAATGTGGCCCCCACGCTTGTCGCTTCGCGTATTACGCTGCCCCCCGAGGTGGCTGAACTTGCTTGGGGCGGCCCGGCGCGGCGTTCGGTTGCCGTTGGCGTGGCCTTGCGGGCTGATGCCTCCTGATAAAACAGCCACACTGGCTCGACAAACAGGCTGCCAAGCGACGACAGCTTTTCTTCATCGCTATCTGTGTAGTCACTGGTGCCGCCCTGTACAAATCCGAGGTCTACCTTGCCTTCTCGCAGCAACTGCAAATTGGCGGCAGAGCCATCGGATGGCACCGTGATGACTTCAATGCCTTCTGCAGCCAGCGCCTTGGCGTAACGCTTGCCAAACTCCTCATACGCGCTTTGTGCCGGGCCCGTGGCCAGCGTCACGCGCTTGGGCGGGTTCGGATCCAGCCACCAGTAGGCCAGCACCAAGAGGGCAATGGCCAGCACAATGAAAGGGCCAGCTGAGACGGCCAGGTCTCTGATGGACAGCAGGGTGTAGCGGATGGCTTTAGACATACCGCAACCATAGCACTGTAATTTGGCCTGAGGGCGGTATTTTTACCAGTTTTTACGCATTTTTTACAGCAAAAAATGGCTGTAGGTCAATAAATACGGGCGTGACCAGCTACTAAAAATATAGCAATTACAAACTCGCGGTCAGCCTGACGGGCGTTATCTCCACCGACCCGCTGGCGGTGCTCGTCCACACCGTGCCGTCTTGCACCGTGACCTGCAATTGCATACTGCGCTCGGCCAGTTTGGCCAGTGCCTGACTTTGCGCGGCTTCGATCTGCCACACCACCAGGTTGGCCGCTCGGGTGAGTTTGGTTTCAATGTTTTTCCACCAGACGTTGGTGCTGCTGGCAAAGCTGTAGACGCTGACTTTGCTTGCGCGACCCGCCGCTTTCATCAAGCGCTTGTCGTCAGGCTGGCCCACGTCTATCCAGTGCAAGATTTGTTCGGTGTAGTCCTTGTGCCAAAGCGCTGGCTCGTCCACGTCCCACAGGTCTTTTGCAAAATCAAGTTTGCCGTTTTTGTCGTCAGCGGGCACATTGAGCGCGAAGGCCAGCAGGCGAATCATCATGCGTTCATCGGACTCCGACGGGTGGCGCGCGATGATGACGCTGTGGTCAGCATAGACGTTGCGATCCATGTCGGTAAGCTGCAATTGCGCCTTATAGATAGTGGCTTTAAGTGCCATGGTTTCTGGAAGCCCCGAATTCTGTTGGTAAGACCTTATTTGAACAGACTGCCTCAAACCCCCTATAGTTTGCCGATGATCCGTTTATCCGATCTTGACCAATCCGTAGCCGTATCTGGCCGCACCGAAGATGTTTCCATTCGCCAGACGCTGGCACTTGCCAAGCATTGCGAAGCCTTGGGCTACCACCGCTTCTGGGTGAGCGAGCATCACAGCCACCCGAGCATCGTCGGTTCGGCCCCCGAGGTGCTGATGGCGGCCATTGCTGCTACCACCAGCCGCATACGCATTGGCAGTGCGGGCGTGATGTTGCCGCACTATGCGCCACTGATCGCAACAAAGGCGCGCTCGGTGCCTTGCCGTCGCCTGCCGAAGTCGCCAGCAGGCCCTACACTCCGGCCGAGCAATTTGAAGCCGACAAGCTCAGACGTACCGCACTGGTCGGCAGCGGGCCGCAGCTTGCTGCCAAGCTGCGCAGCTTGGCCGATACTCTGGGGGTTCAAGAGTTGGTCATCATCACCTGGGCGCACGACGCAGCCGTGCAGCGCAGGTCGTATGAATTACTCGCTAAAGAATTTGTGTAAGAGTTTTTTCTAAATTATTTTTTCCGGAGACAAATAAAAATGCCCGCCCAACTATTCAACACCACCATTGCGGGCAGCTTGCCCAAACCCGCCTGGCTGTCAGAAACCAACAAACTCTGGCCGCAGTGGAAGGTCGAAGGCGACGAATTAAAGCAGGCCAAGACCGATGCCACACTGCTGTGGATCAAGGCGCAGGAAGATGCCGGGCTTGATGTGATTGGCGACGGCGAGCAGTCGCGCCAGCATTTTGTGCATGGCTTTTTAGAGCAGGTTGAAGGCATTGACTTCGATCACAAGGTCAAGATGGGCATAAGGGGCAATCGCTACGACGCGATGGTGCCGCAGGTGGTGTCAAAGCTCAGGCTCAAGGGCCGCGTACATGCAAGCGAGGCGCAACTGCTGCGCGCGCATACCAGCAAAAAAATCAAGTTCACGCTGCCCGGCCCGATGACGATTGTCGATACCGTGGCAGACCAGTTTTATGGTGACCGGGTGAAGCTGGCGATGGCTTTTGCCGAGCTGCTCAATGAAGAAGCGCTGGCGCTGCAGGCTGATGGTGTTGACATCATCCAGTTTGACGAACCCGCCTTTAACGTCTACATGAAAGACGCCGCCGACTGGGGCGTTAAAGCGCTAGAGCGCGCGGCGCAAGGCTTGACCTGCACAACCGCCGTACACATTTGCTACGGCTACGGTATCAAAGCCAATGATGATTGGAAGAAGACGCTGGGTGAGGAGTGGCGACAGTACGAGTTGATTCTTCCGGCGCTCGCCAAAAGCAGCATCCAGCAGGTCAGCCTGGAGTGCTATCACTCGCATGTACCGCCGCATCTGATGGCTTTGCTCGAAGGCAAGGACGTGATGGTCGGTGTAATTGATGTGGCCAGTGACGTGATTGAAACGCCCGAGCAAATTGCCGACACCATAGGCAAGGCCTTGCAGTACGTGCCTAAAAATCGCTTGATAGCGTGTACCAATTGCGGCCTGGCTCCGATGGGCCGGGACGTGGCATTGAAAAAACTTCAGGCCTTGGTGCAAGGTGCGGCGCTGGCGCGTACACGCTATAAATAAGGGTCATGCCATGAGCCACGATCACAGCCACGCCGAGCCTGCCTGGAAGCACGATGGTGTGCGCGTCATTTCAGGCAACCAGCTTGACGGCAACACCGCGCAAACACCGGGCATGGACCGCAAGGCGGCTATCAACTTTGCCCGCGTCGGCGCGCAAAAGATCTGGGCTGGTACCGTCACCATCCATGCCGATGCCAAAACCGGTGCGCACCACCACGGCCATTTGGAGAGCGTGATTTACGTCATTAAGGGCAGGGCGCGTATGCGCTGGGGTGAGCAGCTTGAGTTCACGGCAGAGGCCGGGCCAGGCGACTTTATTTACGTGCCACCCTACGTACCGCATCAAGAAATAAACGCCAGCCCGACCGAACTGCTTGAATGCGTGCTGTGCCGCAGCGATGGTGAGGCGGTGGCTGTCAACCTGGCGATTGAACCCGTCGAAAAGCCCGACACCGTGCTGTGGGTAGACCCGACACATCCGCACGGCGGCGTGTAAGACAATGATCGTTAACTTCAAAGAAAGCAGCCCATGAAAGCCATCTGGAACGGCGCAGTCATTGCGCAGAGCGACACCACCGTGGTGATTGAAGGCAATCACTATTTTCCTGAAAGCGCGCTCAATCGCGACTACATCACCTTCAGCAACCACCACACCATGTGCTCATGGAAAGGACAGGCCAGCTACTACTCGTTGCTGGTCAATGGCGAGATGAACACCGATGCCGCCTGGTATTACCCCGACCCGAAACCTGAGGCCGACAATATCAAGGGTCATGTGGCCTTCTGGAAAGGCGTGAAGATCGAGGCCTGATTTTGTGCTAGCTTT
>JBKJOH010000333.1:0-6844 GCA_046593295.1 Polaromonas sp.
ACCAGCTTTTGCGCCACATTGCAGGGCGTTGCGCCAAACACGTCTACCAGCACCAGCGCATGTGAGGTGCCCATCTGCTCGAACATGATGCGCGCTTGGGCCAGTGTTTCTTCAGGCGGCATGTTGGGCTGTACGTCGAGCGCCACCACACCGGCAGGGTTGTCGGGGAATACATGCAGCACACATTGCCGCAAAGCAGAGGCCAGGGGTGCATGGGCGATGATGAAAATGCCATTCATTGCGGTGAATTATCGGCTTTGATGCTTGGAAAATAAGCGTATGACGCGATACAACAACACAAATACACTGCCATGGCAGCCTGAAAACTCAGCGCCTGGCTCAAGCCGCTGGACGCACCCAGTGCGCCGGAGGATGTTGTCATGGGCTTATTCAAACCTTATTCAAAGCTATTCAAACTTCAGGCTGGAGAAAAAAGTCTCGCTCACGTCTGGCGGGATTTCCCCCGCATACAACACCACCTGAAACACCTGCGAGCCTTGTGCAAAGTAAGCGGCCTGGCCCGTCACAGCGCTGCCGTCGGCGCGCTGCCCCTGCGCCTTGACCAGCACAGCCGGGGCTTGCGAAGTCGCACCCGGCAGCTTGAGCGCCACAAGCTGTGTGGCTTGCGGCGCTGCCTTCATGTTGGCAAGCGTCAGGGCCTGCCACTGCGCCAGTACCGCTGCGGCTTTTGCAGCGTCACCCAAGTCCGCCACAGCCACCGCAAAGGTTGCACCGCCCGCGTCGCATCCGGTCATGGTCAGTGCTGTCGGCTGACCGCCTAGCGGTACTGTTTTTTGCGCTTTGTCGGGCTTGCACGGCAACAGCAGGCTGAGGCGGCTGCTCTCAAGCCGTACATCACGCCAGTTCAAGGCCGGGCTACAGGCGGTCAAGGCCATCAATGCAGCCAGCGCCGATAGAGTTGCGGCAGCGGTCCGTAGAGTCAAGGTAGTTCGGAGCATTTTGCGCGTTGCAGGAATTAATAAGTAAACATGGCACTTTAACCTTGTACCCGATTGACCATGCGTGCGCAGCCGTTTGGCGAAGAATTCGGCGACGGCATCATGAGTGCCATTGACTTCAGCATGGACATCGTGCGCCAGCCAGACCCCAAGGGGGACCGCGTCAACGTCGTGCTGTCGGGCAAGTTTTTGCCGTACAAGCAGTATTAAAAGTATTAAACGCGTAAATGCTAGACTGCCCTGATGAATGCACGCATAGACCAACTGTTCGACGAGGCTAGGCTTCTCGCGCCCGAGGACAGATCGCTGCTAGCTATCGCCCTGCTTGACAGTGTTGAGGGTGGTGACGGCGTGGATGAGGCCGCCGTTGAGCAGTCATGGATTGCCGAAGCCCGCCGCCGCAGTGAGGCTTTGCATAACGGGACTGAAAAAGCTATTGCTTGGGAAGAAGTCAAGGCAAGGCTGCTAGCCTTTTGACTCCGTACATTGTCAAATTTTCTCCCCTGGTATCAAGGGAGGTTGAAGAAGCCATTGGTTGGTATCGCGATAAAAATCCTGTTGCAGCAGACCTATTTCGGACTATCGTTTTTGATTCCATCGAGATCATTTCCCACTCGCCTTTGAGTTGGGGCAAAGTTGCTGAAACCGACATACGGAAATTTGTAATCCCGCGGTACCCCTATTCTTTGTATTTCGAAGTGCTGGCAAACATCGTTTACGTGCTTGCAGTCGCGCATAACCGTCGTACTCCGCAATACTGGCTAAAACAATAAAAGGGACAGCCATGAATTCTCTAGACGGCATCCGCATTCTCGACCTGTCCCGCGTACTCGCTGGCCCGTGGTGTACCCAGACACTGGCTGACCTGGGGGCTGATGTCATCAAAATCGAGCGGCCCATGAAAAACGGTGTGGGGGGTGATGACACGCGCACCTGGGGCCCGCCGTTTTTGAAAGACGCGCAAGGCCTTGAGACGCAAGAGGCCGCCTACTACCTAGGCACCAACCGCAACAAGCGCAGCGTGACCTGCGACATCGCCACGCCAGAAGGCCAGGCGTTGATACGCGAGTTGGCACTGCATTGCGATGTGTTTGTCGAGAACTTCAAGGTTGGCGACATGGCGCGCTATGGGCTGGATTACGAATCCATCAAAGCCATCAATCCGCGCATCGTGTATTGCTCGGTCACAGGCTTTGGGCAGACCGGCCCGTATGCTGACCGCGCTGGCTATGACTACGCAATTCAGGGCATGGGCGGGTTGATGAGCGTGACCGGGGAGCGTGATGATTTAGTGGACTCGGTAACCGGCGAGCGAATCGCCGGGGGCCCGCAAAAAGTCGGCGTTGCCGTCACTGACCTGATGACCGGCATGTATGCGGCCGTGGGCATACTCGCCGCGCTGCGCCATGCTGAAAAAACGGGCCAGGGCCAGCAGGTTGACATGGCGCTGCTCGACACGCAAGTCGCCATGCTGGCCAACCTAGGGGCCAACTATTTGATCAGTGGCAATACGCCGGGCCGGGCCGGTAATGCACACCAGAACATCGTGCCGTATCAGGTGTTTGAAGTTGCTAGCGCGTCGGATGGCACCAAAGACCACCTGATACTGGCGGTGGGCAATGACTCGCAATACGCCAAGTTTTGTGCTGTTGCCAACAGCCCTGAACTTGCCACCAACCCACTGTTTGCCAAAAACCGTGATCGCGTACTGCACCGCGCGCAGTTGGTGCCGATTCTTGAAACGGTGATGAAAACCCGTACCAAGACCGACTGGCTGGCCGCACTGGAAGCCGCCAAGGTGCCTTGCGGTGCGATCAACAACCTGACCGAGGTATTTGCCGACCCGCAGATTGCGGCGCGCCATATGGTGACCGAGTGGCAGCACCCGATCAAGAACGATTTGCGGCTGGTGGCCAGCCCTATCAAACTGAGCGCTACGCCGGTACGCACGCAAGGTGCGGGCGGCTTTCCGCCGCCGCTGCTGGGCCAGCACACGGACGAGGTGCTGCGTAGCGTGTTGAACTACTCTGATGCTCGGGTATCTGACTTGAAACAGGGCAAGATTATTTAATGACCGAATGGACACCCAGCAGGAGAAAGTTCTCGGCCGCTTTTGCAGGCGGTCTGGGTCTGGCCGTGCTTGGCTTCTCAAACCCTGCATTTGCCAAAGACAGCGCTCTGCCCGTGCCGACCTCGCTGCCCGAGGTGGCCAAGCAAGCTGCCAGCAAAGGCGAGCCATTAGTGCTGCTCATCAGCCTGCCCGGCTGCCCGTACTGCGAGATGGTGCGGCGCAGCTACCTGCTGCCAGGTCGTAGAGATGCCGACCTGCAGGCGTGGCAAATCACCGTCAACAACAGCGACGCGCGACTGATTGGTTTTGCTGGCAAGCCCACGACTGCCGCCGTGCAGGTAAAACCATGGAAGGCGACGTTCACGCCGACTGTGCTCTTCCTCGGCCCGCAGGGGCAGGAGCTGGCCGAGCGCCTGGTGGGCGCGTCGATTCCGGATTTTTATGGTGCTTACCTGGATGATCGCCTACAGACCGCACGCAAAGCGCTGGCCACGCTCCGCTGACTTGGTAGCCGGAAACAGTTTGCTACATTTTTAGTAGCTGCTAACGCCCGTATTCATTGGGCTGCAGCCGTATTTTGGTCTCAAAAACGGCCAAATTCAGGCTTCGAATGCCGATTTTGGGCACATCAGCAATGAGGCGCGCGCATTCTTCGGCAATTGGGCCTATAGCTGGCTGGCCTCCTACAGTTGCATTGCCTATTCTGGGGGGGCGCTGCCTGGGTGCATGTGTTCGCTACCGAACAGACTAGGTACTTATCCAGGTTCAACATAGACGATCATGCAATTCAACGCGGTGCGCTTTTTGATGATGAATGCGACCTTCGCTGTTTTCTGCCCACACTGTTCTTAACGCAATTAAATCGAGGTGAACGATGGCTTCAACTAACTCCAGAGTACTACCCAAGAGCAAGCCCGGCAAGAAGAAAGCGCCCGATGTTGGACTGAAAAAGTGTCTGACGGGCATCAAGGGGTTTGACGAAATCACAGAAGGCGGGCTTCCGCGAGACAGGATCACCTTGTTGTGCGGAGGCACCGGTACCGGGAAGACGCTGCTTGGGGTTGATTTTTTGATCAGCGGCGTGACCCAATATAAAGAACCCGGCGTCTTCATGTCATTTGAAGAGACCGAAGATGAGTTGTACGAAGATGTGGCTTCGTTGAAATTGAACTTGAAGGCGCTTGTCGCTGAGAAAAAGATTGTGCTCGACTTTGTTGTGCTCGAACGAAAAGATATCCGGGAAGCAGGAGACTTCAACCTCGAGGGCATCTTTGTTCGACTTGAACATGCCATCGACTCTATCAAGGCGAAACGCGTGGTGCTGGATTCCATCGAATCATTGTTCGCCGGCGTTACGGATGCGGGCATATTGCGCCTCGAAATCAAGAGACTCTTTCGATGGCTCAAGGACAGACAAGTCACCGCGCTGATCACCGGTGAAGTGCAACAAGGCACAGGCGAAGTGCAACCTGGCTCGTTCACCCGCCATGGTTTGGAGGAATACATTTCCGACTGCATCATCCTCGTGGACAACCGCGTTCGCGACCAGATTGCAACACGGCGAATCCGTGTCATCAAATATCGCGGCTCCAAGCACGGAGTCAACGAGTACCCGTTCGTCATCGACGACGGTGGGCTTTCTGTCATTCCCATCACTTCTGCAGGCATGAACCAACCGGGCACGGCGAAACGGGTTGCCACAGGCGTTGCATCACTGGACAAGTTGTTTCAAGGTGGTGGATACACCAGAGGCAGCACCGTTCTCACATCGGGCACTGCAGGCACAGGCAAAACCAGTCTCGCAGCCGCTTTCGCCATTGAAACGTGCAAGCGTGGGGAGAAGTGCCTGTTCTTGTCGTATGAAGAGTCAGCCGGCCAACTCGTCCAAAACATGAGCTCCATCGGATTCAACCTCAAACCGTACGTAAAGAACGGGCTGCTAAAAATGGTGTCAACCCGGCCGTCGTTTTTTGGCCTGGAGATGCACTTGCTTGACTTATACAAGCTACTAGACGAATTCAAGCCAAGTGCCGTTGTCATCGATCCGCTGACCAGCCTTCTAGGGCAAGGGAGCCAACTTGAAGTTCAGTCCATGCTGACACGCATGATCGACGCCCTAAAATCCAGAGGTATCACCGGATTCTTTACCAGCCTCGTTTCATCCACTGCGCAAAATGACACGAGTGGCGAAATCGGCGTATCGTCCCTGATTGACACGTGGATCGTTGTCAGGGAATTGGAGGAAAACGAGGGGCAACGCCGCACTCGCGGCCTCTACGTCGTCAAGTCGCGCGGCATGGGCCATTCCAGCGATGTGCATAAATTGGTATTTAGCAACACCGGCCTGCTGCTTACGCCGATGGATTCCAAGGCCACGGCAGGAGCTGATCAGAAAAAGAAGGTCGGAAAAACGACCGCCACAAGTCAAAAATAGCAAAGTCTTTCAGGAAACCCTACAGTGCCCCCCCCCCCTCAGGCATAAAAAGCACGCATGAAAACGTTAATTCCAACCTGCATCGTAGGAATTGGCGGCTCGGCGGGCGCCCTCAATGCATACAAGGCGCTGCTAGAGAATTTGCCAGCCGACACAGGTATGGCATTCGTGATCATTTCGCACATGAGTCCAGACGCCTACAGCCAGTTGGCTCAAATTTTGGCACGTCATACGAAGATGCCGGCGCTGGTCGTAGCGGCTGCCATGCCTATCAGCGCGAACCATGTTTATGTGATTCCAGCAAACGCCGATCTGGCTGTTGAAAAGTACAAATTCAAGGTCACTTCGCCGCGCAGCCGACGCAACGCGCAAATCGATCTGTTCTTTGCTTCGATAGCGGAAGTCTTCGGCGACCGGGCGATTGGGGTCGTCGTCTCGGGTTATGACGGGGACGGCACCGCAGGGTGCAAGCACATCAAGGAAAAGGGCGGCATCACTTTTGTGCAGGATGAATCGGCAGAGGTTAATTCCATGCCTGTGCGTGCTCAGGCGTCAGGCTATGTGGATTTCGTTATGCCGCCGGACAAGATTTCTGCGGCGCTGGTTGAGATTGGAGCGCGCTTCGCTCGCAGTGTTTGAGCAGGCGAGTTCGCTTGGGCCGCCTAAACCTAAACGCTGTACCATCAACTCCTGATCGTGCCAGACTCAGGAGGCCAAATGCGCACCACTACCGCCGAATCACGCACACATGTGCATCTGCGTCAAACTGCAGAAGTCAGACTTCAGGGGGGCTCAGCCCCGGCAACCCAGGGCTGGGTAGCCGGTACAGCCGCGTTGAGCCTGCTGCACAACCTCGCCAGCAATCCGGCGACTGCCAGCGACGCACTCAAGTTGCTGCACGAGCTGCAAGTGCACCAGGTAGAGCTTGACCTGCAGCATGAGCATATGGAAGAAGATCGCCGCGAGCTCGAAGAATCTGCTCATCGCTATGCGCAGCTTTACGATTTCGCTCCGGCGGCCTATTTCACGGTGGACAGCGCTGGCCGAATCATCCACGGAAATTTAGCGGGTGCGCGCATGCTGCGAATGGAGCGCGATGAACTGGGAGGTTGCAGTATTGACAGCCTGGTAGCGGAGGGCAGTCGCGCGGCCGTGCTGGCTTTGGTAAAACAGGCGCACGGCAGTGATCAGCGCCACAGCTGCAGGGCGCAGGCCGGTGATGCGTCCGGAGCAGGATGGCTGCAGGTGGTGGTGAGCAGCGCGCCAGGCGGACAGTCCTGCCTGGTGGTTGTCACGGATTTAATCGATACCAACGCGCCCAGCGTGTAGGCATGAGCCCCCCCCCCCCCCCCCCCCGCCGCTTTAACGTGACAAGCCGGC
>JBKJOH010000335.1:0-6725 GCA_046593295.1 Polaromonas sp.
TCGCTTTGAGTGCTTCTGCATCCATAAAGCCACGCAAGCGGGCGACACGCTGGCCGAGCTGGCGCGCAAGCACCAGTTGGCCGAGGCGGTCATCACCCGCTTGCGTGGCTTTATGGATGCAGAAGCACTCAAAGCGATTGCCGATGGCGTGGCGTTAAACCTTGACACCGTGGCGGATGCTGAAAAATCAGCCGCCTTGCTGCAACAATTTTTACCCACCGCAGAAGTCGCTGGCGAGTTTGATGTGCGTACCGACAAACCCATACTGCGCATCAGCCGCCGCCACCACGGCAACGTCAAAAGCAGCGTACTGACACAAGACTTTGTACACGGTGCCGACTACGCCACGCTAGCCGAAGCTGCTGCCACGTTCAAAGATTTGATCAGCGAAGGTGCCATGGTTAAGCGCGGCGAAGGCGAGCGGGCCAAGGAAGAAAAAATCAGCGACTTCCGTCAGGCCATGAAGTGGCTGGTAGGCCAGGCTGAAAATGCCACATCGCGCCAGCGCTACAAAGGTCTGGGCGAGATGAACCCATCCCAGCTATGGGAAACCACCATGGACCCGACCGTGCGCCGCCTGCTGCGCGTACAGATCGACGATGCCATCGAAGCCGACCGCGTGTTCACCATGCTGATGGGCGACGAGGTGGAACCGCGCCGGGAGTTCATTGAGAAAAATGCGCTACGGGCTGCAAATATCGACTTTTAAGATTTAGATGTAGGGAGGGGCATAAGCTGAGAAAATGAGACCCATAAGTTGAGAAAACTATGGGTTTACTTTTCCAATAGAATTTCCACATTTTCGACCTGCTGCCACTTTTCTAGTGGCCAGCGCGCCGCGTACCGAGCGCAACTCGCCGGACAGGGACAACTCCCCGGCAAACTCATGGCCCGCCAGCCGGGCTGTATCAATTTGCCCGCTGGCAGCCAGAATACCCAGCGCAATCGGCAAATCAAAGCGCCCGGAGTCCTTGGGCAGGTCGGCGGGCGCCAGATTGACGGTGATGCGTTTGTTGTGCGGAAACCTCTTGCCTTTTATAGGCACGGTTCGGAGGTCGGTGTTTTTGGGGTATGAGCCGCTCCCCCTTTTGACTGAATAGCTGCCAGTTGTGATCGCGCATCTGGGTGCCAGAATCCGAATCGAAATTTACATCACAGTAGTTTTGATCGACATCTTCCCCTAAACTCGTCACAAAAGAGATGGAGAGACCGGTCCACCCTAAAGTGTGGCAAATCGCAGAGCAGCGTGCCTTCAGGGATTTGTCACATGAGTGGTGACTCTCCAAAACAAAATTAAAGAGCGGACTACCGCTCCAAGTTACTTCACTGAAAAGGGAGTCGGAAATTGCCTGAATCACTGGTAACCGCTGTGGAGGCGGGTGCTCCGCCATCAAGTTCTTGGGTGCGTTTCTTGCGGACCTATGGCCCAACGCCCAATAACCTCACGATGTTCGACGAATACGTCGCTGGAGCGGTTGGGCGCGCGAAGGTTAAACCCATCACGCTGAGCACACCCCAGCTTGACCGAATGGTTGAGCATGTAGTCTCCGGCAAGGAAGGATCGCTTCTAATTGCCGGGACGGCCGGCGATGGAAAGACTTATCACTGTCGAGCACTTTGGACCGCGCTTGGCGGCGAGGCGAGACAGTGGTCATCGGCCGGCACCTTGAAGGAGTTGAGGCTCGCGGACGGTCGCTTGGCGGTTTTCATCAAAGACCTCAGCGAGTTCAACGGTGACGAGAGCGACGCCCCTTTGGCAAGGCTCGAAAAGTCAGTGTTGGATGGCGACGATTCCGAGGTGGTGATCCTCGCTGCCAACCACGGGCAGATGCTTGATAGGCTGCGCGACTTGGGCAAGCGGCAGGGCCGCGTCCATCCACTGCGCAAGCCGCTGCAAGATTTCTTCTTGCAATACGGCGATGCGCCGCCGCGTTTGGCCGTGTTTGATCTAAGCAGGTCTACGAGCCGCAGATCGCTTAAAGAGGTAATCGTGGCGGTGGCAGGGCATGTCGAATGGGAAAATTGTGAGAAATGCGCCCTGCGCGCAAATGGCAAGGTTTGCCCGATCTATGAAAACCGAGATCGACTCTTAGGGCGTAACGACGAAGGCCAACTTTCAAAGCGCCTTGGCGACCTCGTCGACATCGCCCGGCTCAACGGATGGCACTTGCCCGTGCGCGATCTATTGGCGCTGAGCTCCAACATGATCCTTGGGCACCGCGACGCCAAGGAGGGCCTCATGTCCTGTGGCGACATCTCCCGCATTCAAGATGCCGGAACCGTCGAAGGCGGCAGCCTTTACAGCAATGTGTTTGGAGCCAACCTGCCTAAGCGCCGCGCGGCCGACCGTCCGGTGTTTCGGGCGATGACGGCGTTCGGCGTCGGCGAAGAGACGACCAACAGCGCTGACGGGTTGCTTGTGTATGGAAAGGACGACGCCAAGCTTTCTGAGGCCTTTGGCAAGCTGATCGGAGCCGACACCATATATGGTGCCACCCGTGCGTTCCTCAATGCGCAAGACCGCTACCTCGAAGGCGACGAGACTGCCCGCGTCGATGGCGGCGCGGCAGGTTTCATGGAGCTTTTGCAATCGCAACGACGAAGGCTTTTCTTCACCCTTCCCGTGTCCGAGGTCGGCTACCCGTTTTGGCGTGGTTCAAAAAGTAACGTTTTTGGGTAACACGGACAATGTGAATTTTGGATGGTTTGCCTATGACTCAACCGATGGCCACCCGAAAAAGTGTTACCCGTTGATTTTGAACCACGCCGTCTTCTGGTCATTCAGAAAAATATCCCATGTAACGGGCATCAATTGGCTCGTACTTGGTCGGCGCGAGCCAGGCATTGCCACCAGATGCAATGGCGCGGGTGTACCCCCAAGCCGCTATCTTGCGACTGACGTGAATATCTGAAACCATCCCCGCCGCGTGACCGATTTCACTCAAGGAATCGGCATGGCGGACAAGTCGTTCCAACCAACGCTCGAGGTGAGGTCCCGCAGCCAGAGTATCCGACTTACTCCTGTTGCAGGAGGGATGGGATAGTACGAAGTTGTGTGCCAAGTCACGGGGATATTGCGAAAACGGCACAAAGTGGTCAACGTCAGTTGCGGTCATGGCGTGTCCGCAGTAAAAGCAATTCGTTCCGTCAAGTTGGCGAAGTCCTTCTGCCACGGCCAACAGCGACTGTCTCGATGTTGCGAACAGGAAGTCTTCGAGGTCATCCGATGCGCCAAAAATGCTGCTGTTTCTGCGGTTGCTCTTAATGTGAGTGACCCAGTGTGAACGGGCCAATTGCTGCACGAGGGGTTGGAAGCGCCGCAGACAATAAGCCACGCCCGATTTCAGTCTCACCTTGCCCGCGCCCGCTCGCTCAAAGAGGAACTCGTCCGTCGCGCCACCGAAATTCTGCAAATAATTGAGAGGCTGAGCTGAAACTGTCTGTGCCACCGTTGTAAGCAATGCATTGTAGTCAGGCACTGCCCGCGCAAGCTGGGGACTCCCGACGCCATTCTTTGCCCGGAATGCGGAGATTGCAGAAATCACTGCGGCCTGTGTTCCATTGCTCTGAATCAGGACGCCAGGGGACGCACCGGACCTGCCCGTTCCGTAGGGCAGCGCTTGCCGCCAGTAAATCTGGATAAAGCGCTCCCCAATCTGGCGAGTCGAAAGCATTAGCTCGTTGCCGTCATCCGCGCCAAGTTCTACAGCCAAGTCAGCGAGAGCAATCATTAGGGCGAACTTGTACGTGGCAGTAAAGTCGCTTTCCACAAAGATGCGTTGGAGCTTGGAGAGGAAAAGCAGTTGTCCTTCGGCAGACGGAATCTGAGGCACCAGCATTTCGTTACTTCCCTGTCCAGTAGTCAGCTTTTTCTGGAATCACCCACCGTACGCCCCCGCGTGGGTCATTTTGGTCACCCTCGAACCTTGGAATGAGATGGATGTGCAGATGTGGAACCGTCTGACCCGCTGCTGCACCATCATTTATCCCAATGTTGTAGCCAGCAGGATGATGCAGTTGTGCAGCCAAATCCTTTGCCCTGTCGAGAAGCGCAAGTAGCGATGCACGTTCAGGGTCAGAAACTTCAAAGAAGGAGCTGACATGGCGCTTCGGAATGACCAGACTGTGGCCAGGGGACACTGGATATCCATCCAGAATTAATACAGCGTGTTCATTTTCCTCAACGATTCGACTGGCGGGGAGTGTGCAAAACGGACATGACTCAGGTTGACTCAAAGTGGTCATGGTGAAATTTTTCGAAATGAAGCGCGGTAGTCGATGGGCTCAAGATGCAAATGCTGACTTGGTTCAAAAAGCAACATTTTTGGGTAACACGAACAATGTGAATTTTGGATGGTTTGCCTATGACTCAACCGATGGCCACCCGAAAAAGTGTTGCCCGATTTTGAACCACACCCGATCACGTTCCCTTTGCGTATCTCGTCGCGCAATGTTTCGTCTGAAACAAAGAAAAGCTCATTATCTCGAAACCTTTTGCAGAGATGAAGGCAGAAGCAGAAGTCTTCGGGCTTGGCTATCCAAACCTGAACACCGTTTTTCTCTGGCCAGGGTTGCCCTGGTGAAGAAAACATTAATCTTCGGCACCAATTGAGACGAGCCAATCTCTAGCCGCTGCGTCTATCATCGTTTGCTGGTCGTGCGTTTTTGCCACATTCAGCACGGCAAGCAAATGACCGATGGCGACCCTGGCCGTTGCGCTTGCTGCCGTTGCCTGCTTTTCTTTGGTGGCCGCCTGATTGCGCCATTCGGCGATTCCGTGTTCCAGCCAATCTATGTAATCAATCGAGCAACCGACAACATCAAGCCTGACGCTAACAAGCTCAGTGTGCGGACTCGGATGTTCGCCTTGCGGTATAGCGTCCGATAGG
This sequence comes from Polaromonas sp., assembly GCA_046593295.1. Lineage (GTDB taxonomy): Bacteria > Pseudomonadota > Gammaproteobacteria > Burkholderiales > Burkholderiaceae_C > Polaromonas. Next base: position 4,890 of record JBKJOH010000335.1, read on the forward strand.
TACTTCACTACTTTTTCGTACTCCATAATTTCCCCCTACCGCATCGTCCTGAAAGAGCGATCACCCTCGATGCTGATGATTGCTTCGTTGCAGTCGCCTTCCTCAGCGATCAGGTAATCCCGTGCCTCGTCTGTTGTGCATCCGATGGTGCGCATCACCGTGTCGACGCGGGATTGGTCAGTCCAAGATTCCTTGATTTCGCTCATTTTCATTGTCCCATGTGTGGTGTTACCGCTTGCCCTCTAACCCGACGTGGTTGAAAAGCCACTTCCAAGTGGTGGAGCGGTGGCCCCGCCCTGCTAGGCACCAATGGGCATACCAAGCGGTCGTTGGATTTTCAGAATTAAGGGTCGAGTCCGTCGTCTTTGAAAATGGCGTTGCCAATCGGCGTCACCAAATAGGTGCCGCTCGCCGCCCCTTCCTCGCTGAGCACATTGCAAGCCAAGGCCCAATGCCGAATCGATGCAACCATGTTTTTGCCGACTCCGAAGTCGGAAATGGCGCTGTCTTCGGTGAAGTTCGATTTGAGAACAACGTCACCTGCCTCAGCTCGGTCAAAAGCCTTTTTCAGCCACATTTGACGCAGCGGAAAGGTCTCGTGCCCGGAGAAATGCGCAGGGCTTACGGTGGTTGAAGTATTTTTTCTCATTTTTTGGCACTCTACTGGAGACTATCGCCAGTGGGGGGATTGGCACGAACGGTGAAAGTTATTCAAATGGGGCAAATAAGCTCAATTGTTTAGCAGGTAAACAGTGAACTGCGCACACGTCTGCGCAGTTCGATTCGGCGACGGCGTACAAAAATGTTTTGCTGTTTAAATAAACAGCCTGTAAAAATATACATAATGTACCGTCAAGTGACCTGACGACTTGATTTAGCCTCACAAGTAAAACTTCTGGTCCACCGTGTGGTGACCTTCCCGCCACCATCGAATTCAAGTCCCCTACGGAGCCTGAGGTTGCTCGATTGCTCGGCAAGGCGCTGAGCGATGACGTTGTAGTTGAGCAGTCGTTTGGCGGGTCTCGAACGTATCGCGTGGAGGCCATCAAGTCTGCCTACCGCCGGCTGATCGAGCTGGCGATGGAAGACATGCAGAAGTCGGTTAGTCCGATTCCGCACGTCTCCTTGATGCAAATGCGGCGTGGCCCGGACGGTGCTGACTTCAGCGAGATGCTTGAGCAGCTAAAGCGACAGTCGACGCATGTGCGGCAGGTGTTCGAGGGATACGAGAAAGGGGGCATCACGCTGGGTGTTCTGGCGATGATGCTGGGCCGAGACACGATCGAGCTTGTGCGTGGCTGGGGCACGGCAGGTCTGGGTCAGAAACTGCAAGTTTGTGTCGGCACTTCGGACGAGCGATTGCACGCATTGCGGCTGCTTTCCGACAAGGACGCGGCCTACGTGGTGGATGCAGCCACCTTGTCAGAGATGGCGCTGATGGAAGTCGGCGAGGCTCTTGCTATCCTGCCGAAGCTCTACGTCAGCGCCGAAACCCAAGCGGCTGTGCTACGAGCGCTTGAGGCGTCCAAGCGCGATCGGTCCTCCGGGCAAACGTTCGAACGCGACGGAAAGCTTGGCTTTGTTGAGTTCTCCGAGGAGCAGCACGCAAAGAACACCGCGCAGTTGCAGCGAGTTGCTGACCTGATGGCCCAGCACTGCGAGGTGACCCCCGTGTATGGCCCTGAAACCGTTCCAACGGAGATCACCAAGCTACTGAGGGTGCTCCCCAACGAGGACCGCCAGGTGCAGCCAACAGCAGCACCTGGCGGTCCTCGTTGGGAAGCACCCTCAGTAGCTTGGTGATCTCCGTTGGAACGGTTTCAGGGCCATACACGG
>JBKJOH010000082.1:0-15924 GCA_046593295.1 Polaromonas sp.
CTGATCTGAACCGCATTTACCTCGAACGTCACCAGCTCAATGTCGAAATCATGGGCCGAGGCTACGCCTGGCTCGACACCGGCACCCATGAAAGCCTGATTGAAGCCAGCAATTTCATCGAGACCATCGAACACCGTCAAGGTTTGAAAGTGTCCTGCCCGGAAGAAATCGCCTACCGCAAAGGCTTCATCAATGCCGAGCAACTTGAAAAACTAGCGCAGTCGCTTTCTAAAAACGGCTACGGGCAATACCTGCAACGTTTGCTGAAAGATGGAGTGCAGTCTTGAAACAGTTGATCGTTCAAGACACCTCCGTAATCGAACAAGCCAGAGAGGAGTTGTTCTGGGGAAAAGTGTCCGACATGATCATTCTGTCAGCCTATCTACTGGCTGCCGCATTCATCGCCTGGCTGGGTTTTGCCTGGTTTCAGAAGACACGCAAGGGGTTTGCCGATGTCCTCTGAAATCGCCAACCTGCCTAACTCACCCACAGCCGCCAGCCTGCCAGCGCCGACTATTGCATCTGTTGCGCAATGACATCCAGTAAACCATCCCATCCCCTGCCCGCAGATTACGCCGACTGGCTAAGCCAGCTCAAGCGTGACATCGCACAAGCGCGGCAACGGGCAGCGTTTGCCGTCAATGCTGAACTGGTGCGACTTTATGCGCGCATTGGCCACGATATTCTGCAGCGGCAGGGCGCACAGGGGTGGGGTGCAAAAGTGATTGATCGGCTGGCGCGTGATCTGAAAGACGCTTTTCCCGACATGCGAGGTTTTTCGACCCGCAACCTGAAATACATGGCCTTTTTTGCCCAGCATTGCCCGAAGGGTCAATTTGGGCAGCAGCCTGCTGCCCAATTGCCGTGGTTCCATATCGTGACGCTGCTCACTCAACTGGAGCAAGCTTCCGAGCGCGAATGGTATGCAGCGCAGACGGTGCGGCACGGCTGGTCGCGCACAACGCTGGCGCTGCACATCAAAAACCGGTTACAGCTGCGCCAGGGCGGCGCGGTGACAAACTTTGAGGCACGTTTGCCCGCGCCCGATTCAGCGCTGGCGCATGACACGCTGAAAGACCCGTACCTGTTTGACTTCCTTGGTTTGGGCGACGATGCCCACGAGCGCGAGATTGAGAACGGTCTGATTCGCCATATCACTCGCTTTTTGCTGGAGCTGGGGGCAGGTTTTGCCTTTGTCGGGCGGCAGTTCCGGCTGGAAGTGGCCGACGACGAGTTCTTTATCGACCTGCTCTTCTACCACACACGCCTGAAGTGCTACGTGGTGGTCGAATTGAAGGCCACCGCCTTCAAGCCGGAACATGCGGGCCAGCTTAATTTCTATCTGGCCGCCGTCGATGCCCAGATCAAGGCTGAAGACGACAAACCGACCATCGGTCTGTTGTTGTGCAAGCAGCAAAACCGGTTAGTGGCGGAATACGCGCTATCCGGCATCGAAAAGCCGATTGGCGTTGCGGAATACCAGTTGCTGCGCGACCTGCCGGAATCGCTCGGGAGCAACCTGCCGAGCATTGCCGAGATCGAAGCCGAGTTGGCGAGCGATGTAAGTAGTTTGGACGATCTGGCATGAGTGGCAACATTCATAACAGGAGATTTGCCATGAGACTCAATCCCACTGAACTCGGTGCCCTGCGCAGCATTCTGCGTTCGCTGGACCCCAACGGCAAAATCTATCTTTTCGGCTCCCGTGCTGATGACAGCCGACGCGGCGGAGATATCGACATCTTTTTAGAGGCCAGCAGCCCCATCAACCTTAAAACCGCATTGACCACGCAGTATCGACTCAGCGGTGCCTGCAATGCCAAAGTTGATCTGCTCATCAAAAATCCCGATCAAACGGATCAACCCATTCATCAAATTGCCCGTGAAGGAACCGTGCTATGACCAAAGAACAAGTGATTCTTCAGTCCAATTTTGAGGCTTGTCGCCAACGCATTGCAAAGCTGCGCTACTCCCTTGAGAAAAATGCATGCTTGTTTCCCATGACCTCGGCCGCTGCGCTGGCATTGACGGATGAGCAAGAAGAGTCTATCGATGCGTTGATTCTTCGCTACTCGCAATGCGTTTCAATCATCCAGGATCAGCTTTTCTGCGGCATCGCCTATCTTGAGCAGGAGGATGTTGGAGACCAATCGAACCGCGACAAAACCCTACTCATGGAAAAACTCGGCGCCATCAAATCGGCCGAAGCGTTTGGGACGGCTGCCCTGTTGCGTAACAAGTTCTCCCATCATTACCCAGAGGAGTCGGGCGCTCGTCTGGAAATACTGAAACTGGTGATCGAAGAGGCCAGGTTTGTAACTTCAACGTTTGAAGACATCACTGCTTACTTGAACCGTAAAGGTTTGGCCGGCCCCTTCCCGGCCATCCAATGACCCTGGCAGTCTGATTCGCACAGCCGGCCAAGAACCAAATGATACTCCCCGTCCTGGCCGCTCGAACTTCGAACCTTAAAATGTAAGCCACGCCCCCAAATCCGCAACCATGCAAGTAACATCCACCGCCATCCCCGAAGTGCTGATCATCGAACCTAAAGTGTTCGGCGACGACCGTGGCTTCTTTTTCGAGAGCTTCAACCAATCTCAATTTGAAGCAGCCATCGGCAGAAAAGTAAATTTCGTTCAGGACAACCACTCCCGCTCCGCCCAAAACGTGCTGCGTGGCCTGCACTACCAAATCCAGCAGCCCCAGGGCAAGCTCGTGCGCGTTGTGGCTGGCGAGGTGTTTGATGTGGCTGTGGACATCTGCAAAAGCTCGCCCATCTTCGGTCGCTGGGTGGGCGAAATTCTCAGCGCAGAAAACAAAAAACAGATGTGGGTCCCTGAGGGTTTTGCCCACGGCTTTCTCGTGCTGAGTGATAACGCCGAGTGCCTCTATAAAACTACCGCCTACTGGGCACCGGAACATGAACGTTGGATACGTTGGTGTGACCCAGACTTGTCAATAGGCTGGCCTATCCAGGATGAACCGATCCTCTCTGTTAAAGATGACCAAGGTAAAGCATTCAAATCAGCAGAGATTTTTTAATCATTATCATGCTAAATTTAGTGTGGATGGACCCTCGACAACTCAAAGAACTAATTGAATCTCTCATTAAACTTGATATGGGCGGTATCAAAATCATAAACCTTTTTCAGAATACTTTTCCTAATGATAGATAATAAAAAACAGAAATATTGCTCGGAAATCCATGAATACAGAAATGTATTCTACCAAATGGTACGGCAACAAATCACTCTCCGGTATAGACGTACGTTTTTTGGTTACCTGTGGACACTATTTAATCCACTGTTGATGATGTCTGTAACCGCAGTGGTGTTTTCAACAATATTCAAAATGGACTTGAAAACCTATGCGATTTTCTTGTTTTCCGGGGTGATAGCTTTTAATTTATTCAGTTCATGCGTAACGCAGAGTGGGCAAGCATTTATAGGGAATGAGGGGTTGATTAAGAAGATTTATATTCCAAAAATTCTATTCCCTCTTGCCATTTCAACTACCTTATTAATTGATAGTCTGCTCATGGCCTGCTCCCTGTTTATTATTGTCTTACTTATTGGTGGAAAAGTAACAATCGCCCTGCTATTCATTCCATTTGCATACCTATTGCTATTTGCTTTTAGTTTCGGGTTTGCGCTGATCTTCTCGGTTAGTGCAGTATATTTTAGGGATTTACAGCATGTTATTGGCATTGCTATGCAGGCTTTAATGTTTCTGTCTCCGGTGTATTACAAACCGGAATCTATGAGTGGCAAAGTGGCGTGGATAATTGAACTCAATCCGCTGACGCAGTTTATCGACTTATTTAGGTCGCCTATTTACCAAGGGGTTTTTCCAGCGACACATGTAGTGTTACAGGCCACGCTATACGCGTGCTTATCTCTGATGGTTGGCCTCTGGTTTTTCAGAAAACACGAGTATCGCATTGCCTTTAGGTTGTAAATCATGCCAAAAATTATTGTCGACAATCTGTCTCTGAAATTCAGACTCTTCCACGATGGTCCGTCATCGGCGAAAGAGTATTTCGCTAATCTATTTCGTGGTACAAGGCAGAAATCTTATACTGATTTCATGGCTTTACAGGACGTGTCGTTTTCTGTTAAGGAGGGGCAGCGTGTTGGTATCGTTGGTCGTAACGGCGCGGGGAAAAGTTCTTTATTAAAAACGCTCTGCCGAATATACGAACCTACAACGGGAAAGGTGAGCGTGAATGGGCACATTGCCCCCCTTCTTGAAGTCGGTGCAGGATTCCAAGGTGAGTTTACGGGGCGAGAGAATATATATTTCAATGGCGCGATCCTCGGTTATAGTAAAGATCAATTGCGCGATATTGAACAAGAAGTCATTGAGTTTGCGGAGTTACAGGAGTTTATTGATACTCCTGTCAAATACTACTCGACTGGAATGTATATGAGGTTAGCGTTCTCGCTTGCTACCACGGTTCGTCCAGATATTCTGATTCTTGATGAGTTGTTTGTTGGGGGGGATGCATCTTTTGTCAAGCGTGGCCAGGAGCGTATGAACAAGATGATCGATCACTCCAGTGTGATGGTTCTTGTATCCCATGATCAAAGCCTTCTGCGGTCGCTCTGCGATCGTTTTATTTGGCTGGATCACGGGAAAGTAGTGGCGGATGGCGACGCTACTGTTTTGGATCAGTACGGTGCTGCCTGACTATGGATGACTTGCATTCCATTCGCCGTTTTTACCGCCGATACCTGGCCAGATACGGCTGGGGACGATGGCTAAAACAGAAAACGCTGAAATGCTGGTTTTGCTGGCTGCATGTCAGGCATGTGATCACATGGCGTGTTCGCCATACATCTCATGTGATGTTTTTTTGGCTGTCTCAGCATATAAATTCATTTCCTTTAGGCGCTGCCCGGCTGGCTCGTTGGATGCAAGGTGAGCACGGCCAAAAATTATCTTTTTATTCCTTAACTACCTTGCCCGAGTATTGCGCGACAAATCACCCTGCGATTTACGAGCTGGCCTCGACGGAGACGTTTCCGCTGGAGATGCCGACAGTGTACCCAGCAGAATATCGGCAGAACCTACATTCAAAAATGTGGCCACTTGATGTTCCATCAGTCCAAACTATTGAAATCACCAAAGCTGAAATCGTGGGGAAGTGTGACTTTATCTTCTCGAATTTTCAGTGCCTGCATCATGACCAATATCAGTTCGAGCGCGATCTTCCGGCGGAGGAAATGCACGGCATGGTCAGCATCAATGCCAAAAAAGGCCTGCTCGCTCGTTATAGAGGGACGCATAAGCAAATGGAAACGCTGCCTGCTGCGATCTCCCTGATAGGTAGCGCATCGGTAAATTACGTCCACTGGCTTACAGAAACCGCGCCCAAGCTGGCCTTGATTGATGAGATCGAAGACTATGCCGATCTCCCGCTGGTCATCGATGCTGAATTGCACCCCAACATTCTTGAGTCAATTCATTGCCTGAACCAGCGCAGAAGAGATCTGATTCCTATAAAGTGCGGACAGGTTTGCCAGGTCGATAAGTTGGTAATGGTCTCACCTGTCGCCTACGTGCCTTTTGACTATAGGCCGGGAATAAAACTGAATGAACTTGAGATGGATCCAAGTTGGGCGATGTTCGTGCCACGGGGGCTAAGTTTATTGCGCCAAAAATTGGTTTCGCGTTTTACTGATGAAGGTACTGCGACCGCGAAACGGCTGTTCTTGCGTCGAACATCGAAGTTTCGCCAATTGCAAAACGCCGTCGAGGTTGAGGCTTTGCTTCATGAGTATGGTTTCCAGATAGTGGAACCGGAAACCCTTTCATTCGCGGATCAGGTCAGATTGTTTAGTCGCGCAGAAATCATCGTAGGTCAAGCTGGAGCAGCGTTGGGCAACATGATCTTTGCACCCAAGGACTGCCATGTCGTCATTCTGTCCGCCTGGTCGCCGTTCAGTATTTATTATTATTTTTCCAACATAGCGTCCATGCAGGGGCAGCGTTGTAGCTTTATTCTGTGTAACTCGGTAGGAATTGACGATTCACATCCTGCCCACAAGGGTTTTAATGTGGATATTCATACATTGAAGAAGGCAATAGGAATATGACTCAAAAAGTACAATTTGATAATTTGACATTCGAAAAATTTCGAGAGCTTGCAGCGTCAGATCAATTGAGCCACCACGAAAAAGTGGGGTTCCCGAATGAGTATCGAGAAGGCAAAGAAGAGTCCATCTTTGCCGATATGAGAGACAAACTTCCAGATCTGGATAAGGCTGAAAAAACAATATTGGAGATAGGGCCGGGTTGTAGTCAATTGCCGGTCATGCTGGCAGAGCTGTCTGCCAAGAAGCGCCACCGGATACATTTTGTTGATAGTGAAGAAATGTTGCGGCTGCTACCGGCAGGAGACCACATACAGAAATGGCCAGCACGCTACCCTGTCGTTTCCGGAATGTTCGAACAGTTGGCGGGCAAGGTGGATGTCATCATCGCCTACAGTGTCATTCAGTATGTATTTGCCGAGGGCAACCTTTGGGATTTCCTTGATCGCTCTCTTTCGCTGCTAGCCGATGGCGGGCACATTTTGTTAGGGGATATTCCAAACATGACCATGCGCAAGCGCTTCTTTTCCAGCGCGGCCGGCATCGGATGCCATAGAGAATTTACCGGGCTAGACGAGTTACCCGAGGTTCTATTCAACCACCTCGAGCCCGGACAGATGGACGATTCTGTTGTCCTCTCCATCTTGGCACGGGCGCGTGCTCAAGGGTTTCATGCATGGGTGATGCCACAGGCAGATGCCCTGCCCATGGCCAACCGCCGCGAAGACATTTTGATCAGAAAGCCGTGAAGATGATGAAAAATAAAAAGCTGATCATCGTCGGGGACTCTGCCTTTGCTGAGATCGCTCGCGAATATTTCGAGGTGGATACGAACTATGAGGTAGTCGCATTCTCCGTGGAGTCCGCCTATCTAAATAAAGAGCAACTACAGGGATTGCCCGTGGTGCCTTTCGAAATCCTGATACAGATATATGCGCCCAAAGAATATGAGGTATTCGTCGCGATCACCTATACCCAGCTCAACCGCTTGCGTGCTCGTTTGGCAAGCGCCGCCAAGGGAAAAGGGTACACCCTTGCTTCTTACATTAGCCCGAGAGCCTTCGTGTGGCGCAACGTCAAAATCGGCGAGCATTGTTTCATCTTCGAGGACAATACGGTGCAGCCCTTTGTGGAAATTGGCAACAACGTAGTGATGTGGAGCGGCAACCACATCGGGCACCACTCTGTCATTCGGGACAACGGTTTCATTTCCTCTCATGTTGTCATATCGGGTTTTTGTGATATCGGGCAAAACAGTTTCCTGGGCGTGAACTGCACCCTTGCCAATAACGTCACGGTGGGCAAAGACAACTGGATCGGCCCCGGCGTCACGATTAGTCGGGCTACCGAGCCGGGTGCGTTGTTTAGTGCCCCAGTGGCGGAGCCATCACGGGTATCTTCCCTCCGGTTCTTCAAGATCAAGGAGTAATCATGATGTGGTGGAAAAAGCTCGGAATCGTGTATCGGCCTGATGGTTGCCATTCCTGGGCAAGATCGCACGCCATGATCCCCACCCCCGTCTGTCTTAGCGAACAGGTGATACGGATATTCATTACCTTTTGTGATGAAAGTGGCATCGGTCGGCCAGGGTATGTGGATGTTTCAGCGTCAGATCCCACTGAGGTACTGGATGTTTCAAGCGCGCCGCTGCTTGATATTGGTGATCCAGGCACTTTTGACGAAAACGGAATCCTAGTTTGCTCGGTTGTCAATATTGGCAACGGTATTTGGAATATGTACTACGTCGGTTTCGAGCTGGGCACGAAAATACGTTACAGGCTACTTACCGGCCTAGCGACGAGTCACGATGGTGGAAAGATATTTACACGTATCAGCCGCGCGCCCGTTATGGAGCGTAGCGATAGGGAACTCTATTTTAGGGGGGGGCCTTGTTGTTTGACGGAAGATGGGCGTTACCGCCTTTGGTATGTGGCCGGTAGCCAGTGGCTCGATGTCCAGGGGAAAATGATGCCTGTCTACGACGTTCGCTACGTGGAATCGGTAGACGGTATCCATTGGCCACCCGAGGGAAAAGTACACATCGCCATCACCGAGCCGGACGAGCATGGCTTCGGCAGACCCTATGTGATCCCGAAACCTGGGGGCGGATACCGGATGTTTTATTCGGTTCGACGGAAATCTTTTGGTGCCTATCGCCTCGGTTATGCGGAATCCATGGATGGGCATGTTTGGCAACGCATGGACGACAAACTCAACCTCGATGTCACGCCTGGAGGCTTCGATTCGGACGCCATTATGTACGCTGCGCCCATTCAAGTTGGAGACAAGCTCTACGTGTTTTACAACGGCAACGATTTCGGGCGCGAGGGTTTCGCGGTCGCTGTGCTGGAGGAAGAATGACGCTGACGGTGCGCGCCTTCGTAGTCGCCGATTCCGTGGCTTGGGATGCGTTTTGTAATTCGGCGCATCAGGCAACTTTTCTTCATACGCGGCGTTTTTTGAGCTATCACGGTGACCGGTTCAAAGATCGTTCCTTGATCATCGAGGAAGAAGGCAGATGGGTTGGCATCTTTCCTGCCGCACAGCACCCAGACGATGAGCACTGTATGGTGAGCCACCCAGGCATCACGTATGGCGGGGTTCTCCACACTGGCGGACTGAGGGGGGAAGGGATAATTGCTGCGATGACAGCGATCTGCAGCCACTATGCCGAACAGGGATATGCCAAGCTGATTTACAAAGCCGTGCCATCGTTCTACCACCAGACACCCGCTCAGTGTGACTTGTACGCCCTGTTCAGGCTGGGTGCGATCCGCACGCGTTGTGATCTGAGCAGCACTATCGATCTTCAGCACCGGGCAGCTGTGAGTGAACGGAGGCGGCGCAGTCTTAAAAAAGCTCACAAGGCGGGCATCGATATCAGGGAAGGGCGCGAACTTTTACCCGCCCTCTGGCAAGTCGTTACCGACAACCTTGTGCGCAAGCACGGAACTACTCCCGTACACACACTAGTCGAAATGACATTGCTGGCTGAACGCTTTTCCCATGATATTCGGTGTGTGTGTGGAATGCTGAATGATGCCGTTGTGGCCGGTGTGCTGGTGTTCGCCACGCCCGTCGCAGATCACGCTCAATACATTGCTTCAAGCGAGGTTGGCTATGAGACATCGGCACTTGATGCGGTGTTTGAGTATTGCATTGCGACCGCAGTCAAAGAGGGAAAGCGCTGGTTTGATTTCGGCATTAGTACTGAAAAGTCCGGGACGCTTTTAAACGATGGCCTTTACCGCTTCAAGACCGAATTTGGCGGGGGTGGGGCCGTGCATGAGTTTTATCAATTGGATTTACAGGGGAGATTAAATGCCGATTAACGATTGCAAACTCGTTGAGTTGCCAAGAATTCAAGATCACCGTGGAAATCTGACTTTTATAGCGTCAAGTAGGCATATCCCATTTGACATCAAGCGGACTTACTATCTTTATGATGTTCCTGGCGGTGCAGCGCGTGCCGCCCACGGCCACAAAGCCCTGCATCAGTTGATGATTGCCATGTCGGGCAGCTTCTTTCGCAACTCGCATTATTCAAAGTGCCAGCCAAGGTGGTGCTGGCCGAGGGCGTGTTGCATAGCGCACGCCAAAAGAAGATTCGGCGTGGCTAGAGTGGCTGCCGTAAGTCGTTTCCTCTTGCCTGCCCAAACGAACATAGGAGAAGTTGATGAATATTGAGCGTTGCAGAATCATTGAGTTGCCTAAAATTTCCGACCCGCGAGGCAATCTGACGTTTATCGAAGGCCGCAACCATATTCCCTTCGACATTCAGCGCGTGTATTACCTGTACGACGTGCCGGGCGGTGCGGAGCGTGGCGGTCACGCCCACAAGGGACTCCACCAACTCATCATCGCCATGTCTGGCAGCTTCGATGTCGTACTCGACGATGGGCGCGAGAAAAAACGCGTTCAGCTCAATCGCTCTTACAACGGCTTATATGTCTGCCCCATGATCTGGCGTGAGCTGGACAACTTTTCGTCTGGCTCGGTCTGCATGGTGTTGGCCTCAAGCAAATACGACGAAGACGACTACTACCGCGTATACAACGAATTCATCAATGATGCCAAGAGAGAGAAGGCAAGTAATGCAAGTTCCATTTCTAGACCTTAATAGACTCCATCAACCCATACGACCAGCCCTTGATGAGGCTTATCGCCGAGTCATGGATTCAGGTTGGTTCATCATGGGCCTCGAGCTGGAAGCATTCGAGGCCGAATTTTCTCAGTATTGCGAAGTCAAGCATTGCATCGGTGTCGGCAACGGTTTGGAAGCGCTGCATCTGCTATTGCGTGCCTATGGAATAGGCCTCGGCGATGAGGTGATAGTGCCATCGAACACCTTCATCGCAACCTGGCTGGCGGTAACCCAATGCGGTGCTACGCCTGTGGCGGTAGAGCCTGATGTGAATACGCACAACATCGACCCAACGCTAATCGCGTCTGCAATCACCAGGCGTACACAGGCGATCATGCCGGTGCATCTTTATGGTCAACCAGCCGATATGGATGCGATCAACGCAATTGCTGTCCAGCACGGCTTGGTAGTCATTGAGGATGCTGCCCAAGCGCAAGGTGCCCGCTACAAAGGGCGGCGGGTCGGTTCGCTCGGCCACGCCGCCGGCACCAGCTTTTATCCTGGTAAAAACCTTGGAGCCCTTGGCGATGGCGGTGCTGTGCTGACCAACGATGATGCGATTGCCGACAAGGTGAGGCAACTTCGTAACTACGGATCGAAAATCAAGTATCAACATGACCTCGGAGGCTACAACAGCCGGCTCGATGAAATGCAGGCCGCTTTTTTGCGGGTGAAACTAAGTGTTCTGGATGACTGGAACGCCAAGCGGCGAGATATTGCCAATCTTTACTCGAAGCGATTGGCCAGCGCGAACATCTTGCTGCCACATGTTCCAGATTATGCGGAGCCAGTCTGGCACCTTTATGTCATCCGCAGTAAACAACGGGATGCATTAAAGGTGCGTTTGGAAAAACAAGGCGTTTCAACCGTCATTCACTACCCAATACCACCTCATCGGCAAGCTTGCTATTTGGATTATGACGGCCATAGCTTACCTGTCGCGGAATTGCTGGCAGGCGAGGTGCTGAGTTTGCCAATGTCCTCTACACTGGATTTGGAGGCAGTTGAGTATGTTGCGAATAACGTTCATTCATTCAGTGGTTCAAGCGGTGCCGCATGAATGAACCTCATCGAATCGAGGTTGACCCGGTCGAAGATTTGGAAGTTTATCAAGTGATAGATATGCCGGGGGGTTGGAATTGAGGTTTGCTCAATTTGATTCCATTCACGCCTTGCGCGATGAGGTGTCTGCATTAACAAGTCGAGGCGAACTGGGAAAAGCGCTTGTGCTGATTCATGATTTTGTTGAACGAGTCATTACCGAGCCTTTATGTACGTCTCTGGTTTTTGGGTCAAAAACACTAGATGATCTTTGTCTACGTATTGGAAATGCCAATCTTGCACAGATCGGAGGTACAACCACAAAAACTAGGCAAAGTGATGCATCACGTCCCATCTTTGTTTATGTGGTTACCAAAATACAAATGTCAGGTGGTCATACACGGGTTATCGAGGATTTTATCAATGTGCAGGCAGGTGGCCTGCACGTCATTTTGTCAACAGAGTTGGCCGGCAGATCGGATGCGAGGTATCTAGACAATGTGCTGGCGAAGCTACCCAACGTCGCGTGTGAAATAGCGCCAAGGGCGGGTTATCAGCAACGTCTTTCTTGGCTGCAAAGAAGACTGATAGAACTGGCACCGAAAAAGGTCTACCTGTTTAATCACCATCAGGACAGTGTTGCTGTTGCGGCCATTCAACCCGAGTTGAACCTTGATGCTTATTACTATCATCATGGGGATCATCATTTATGTTTGGGGGTGTATTTGTCACACCTTAAGCACATTGACCCACATCCGATGGGGTATCACAATTGTAGAGACGAATTAGGAATAGCAAATACCTACATTCCGCTTACGGTTGACGACAAAGGGCCAAGACTTGCTAATCTGGAATTTCTGCATGATGGAAAGCTCACCACCTGTACGGCCGCACGCTCGAACAAGGTTGATATCCCTTATTTTGTGAACTACGTGGATTTTGTGCCGAAACTTTTGAAAATTACGGGCGGGAAGCACATTCACATTGGACGACTTACACCTTGGGCGCTATTCAAAATTCGTCGTGGTCTCAAGAGGCTTGGCGTTGCCCCCGACCGGTTTGTTTACACCCCCTGGGTGCCCAGTGTCTGGACGTCTCTTCATGATTATCGCGTTGATTTGTACATTGCTTCCTTCCCATACGGCGGTGGATTGACACTTATCGAGGCCATGGGGGCAGGTATTCCCGTCGCATTGCACAGACATATTTTCTCCAGAGTTTTGAGCGGAATTGATCTGGCTTGCCCTGGAGCATTCAGTTGGCGTCAGCCCGAAGAGCTATTGGATTACTGTGCATCAATAACCGCTAACGAATTAGTCAAGGCTGGGAAGTCTGGGCGCGAACAGTTTGAGCGCTACCATTCCGTTGAGCACCTCCACCGCTTGATGAATGACGACAAACAGAGTGGTCTCGTTCCTGCTGGGGTGCCCGCTAATTTTGCTGTTGAAGCAGATGAATGGGCGTTATGGATGGAGCGTCAGTTGAGTTTTCACCGTGTGTTTTACAGGGCGGCTTACAGGGCATTCAGGAGATTTAGAGCGCGATGGCTGTAGAGAAAAAAGTTTAAGGTAAGCAATGGAATCGACTCTTCAACCCGTTTCAGCCGTCATCGTTAACTACAACGCCGGTGCCTTGCTGATTGACAGCGTTCGCGCGGCTTTGACGCAAGCCGAGCAGGTGATCGTTGTCGATAACGCTTCGTCCGATGCGAGCATGGACATGCTGGCAGCGCAGTTTGCAGCAGAGCCAAGGCTGGTGATGCTTTGTGAAACAAAAAACCTGGGGTTTGCTGCGGGCTGCAATCTTGGGTTAGGCCTTGCAACCCAGGCCCATTTGTTATTTCTCAATCCGGACTGCATTCTCGGCGCGGGATCGTTGCGGCGCATGGTCGAGGTGCTGGATAGCGATTCAAGCGTGGGCATGGTGGGCGGGCTGTTGACCAACCTGGACGGCAGCGAGCAGGGCGGCGGCCGGCGGGCAGTGCCTACGCCGTGGCGCTCGTTTGTACGGGCTTTTGGCCTCGCTCGCCTGAGCAACCGGTGGCCCAGGCTTTTCTTCGATTTTCATTTACACAAGCAGCCGCTGCCTAATGCGCCCATCGACGTGGAAGCAATTTCCGGTGCGCTAATGTTGGTGCGCAGAGCGGCGATCGACGATGTTGGGCTCTGGGATGAAGGCTATTTCCTGCATTGCGAAGATTTGGATTGGTGCATGCGCTTTCGCCAACGCGGCTGGAGAATACTTTTCGTGCCCGATGCTCCTGTGCTTCACCACCACGGCCATTGCAGCCGCGCCCGGCCATTTTTTGTGGAATGGCACAAACACAAGGGAATGGTGCGTTTTTATCATAAGTTTTTCCGGCATCAATACCCTGGGGCGTTGATGTGGCTGGTGGATGCGGGTGTTTGGCTGCGATTTGCGGCAGTAGTGGCCTATCACACTGGGCAATGGGTAAGGCGCAAGATTCAAGGAGCAAGGGGCAAGGCGGGTGGCTGAGCGCTGCGTGGGGGTGCTGGGTGCGACCAGCTTGGTGGGGGCATGCCTGCTGCCTTTGTTGGCACGTGCAGGGTGTCGGGTAACGGCGTTTTCGCGGCGCGTGTCACCGCGTGACGAGGCAGGAGCAGAGTGGCTGCAGCTTTCCCCCTCTCCACCAGCGCGGCCCTCGCAAGGTGAGGTGGAAATTGAGCAGTGGGTCTGCGTCGCCCCGATCTGGGTGTTGCCGGAGTATTTTTCGCTGTTGGAAGCCTACGGTGCCCGTCGAGTGGTCGCGCTTTCTTCCACCAGCCGCTTTACCAAAGATGACTCATCCGACCCTGAAGAGCAGGCCATCGCCCTTCGCTTGGCAAATGCCGAGGCGCGCGTGCAGGCATGGGCGGCGAGCCACGGGGTGGAATGGGTCATCCTGCGGCCAACGCTGATTTATGGTTTGGGGCGCGACAAAAACATTGCCGAGATTGCGCGATTCGTTCGGCGTTTTGGGTTTTTTCCGTTGTTCGGCAAGGCAAAGGGCTTGCGCCAGCCGCTGCACGCGCACGATGTCGCCGGTGCTTGCATTGCTGCGTTGGGTTCGCCTGCTGCGGCAAACCGTGCCTACAACCTGTCCGGCTTCGATGCCATTGCCTATCGCGATATGGTTGCTCGAATTTTCACTGCCCTTGGGCGACCGGTGCGCCTATTGCCTGTACCGCTATTTGCTTTTCGGTTTGCCGTAGCAATCCTTCGCCTCGTGCCGCGCTACCGCAACTGGTCATCCGCCATGGCTGAGCGCATGAACCGTGATTTGGTGTTTGATCACAGCGAGGCGACGCGCGATTTTGGGTTTGAGCCCCGGGCGTTTGTCTTGAGTGCCGAGGACGTGTGAGGTTCCACGGCAGATGCACCTATGACAACGCTATTATTTGAAGAAGCCAAGCGTTCTCGCAAGTCAGGGCTGCGCTTGTGTCACCCCTGCTGTGATGCACTGCAGGCGGTCTGCTTCGGCACGCGCCTCGATCAGCAACTGATTCCAGTCGTCTGGTGGATGGCCAGTTTCCAGCATTTTGCGGAATACCCGATAGGCGTCATCGCTGCTCTCGTAGGCCCGTTTGGTGTCCTCATCATTGACCCAAGCCAATACGATCACCTTGCTTGGTGCGTGGTAGCGGAAAAAAAGCCGGTATTGCTGAAAGAACTTGGCACGGAACCAGTGCTTGTGGTCGTCGCCCAAGGTGCTGCCTTGACGGTACTCGGGCCGCGTCGGATCTTGGGGAATCACCTCAAATGCCAGCTTGGTGATCGCTGCCAGCCGCTTGCTGGCGTTTTTCTTGGTGTATTCGGCTGGGACTTTTTGTCTGAGCGCTTCGACCTCCCGAGTCAGCGCTTCAATCTGGGCAAGAAACAACGGGTGAGCGAAGATCGTCCAGCCGTTAACGACCAGGGGCGTTGGTTTGCCGCCTGTCATTCATCATCTACCGACAAGGCGGCGTCGAGATCGACCTCAAGACCGCCGACCAGCGACTGGATGCGCTGCAAGAAGTGGGAGTCGACAGCCTGGAGCCGTTGCGGATGGTCGGCCATGTCGCGGGCCAAAAAACCCAGAAACTGCCCAAGCACCGGGTCATCAACCTCCGGCGCTTCAACTCGTGTGAGTACCACCTCACCGCCAGGGCGAATGGTGTAGTGGATCTTGTCACGCTTGCCCAAACTCAGGGCGCGGCGAACAGTTTCCGGCACCGTGGTCTGGTAACGGTCAGTCAAGGTAGATTCGACTTCAAGGGTGGCAGCCATGTAGTACTCCAATCAAACGGATGAATATTGTGCATGGTAATGCATTTGAATTACCATGTCAATGCAGTTGCATTGTCCCTTGTCTTTTCTGTCATTGGACAATTTCGAAAAGGAATCGATTCTCGTAGGAAGCAAAGAATCCGATTTTCAATCGAGTGTTGCGGCGCTTGATCAAACATATCAATTTGATATAATTCGCCCGTGCACATCATCTCCATCAAAATGCTTTGTGATTTCTGGCAGAAACATCCAGAGGCAGAGGGGGTGTTGCGCGAGTGGCACACTGCGGTTGAGCATGTTGAGTTCAATGACTTCAACCATATCAGAGAAATGTTCAATTCTGCCGACTATGTGCCGCCCTATACGGTCTTTGAC
>JBKJOH010000150.1:0-9161 GCA_046593295.1 Polaromonas sp.
TTGCTCGATAGCTTGGCGACGCTGGCCGACATGCCGACCTGGTTGGCAGTGACAGCCGAGCGAACCGTGTCGCGCGCCATGGGCGGCAGTTGCTCGATGCCGCTGGCGGCCTTCACGACTGGCCAAAATATTGGAAGTGAGGATGGGGCAATGCAACTGAACGCCGTCTGGGGTGACCCTGATGCCGCGGCGTTGAAGCCGCTGGTGTATGCGGTGCAAACAGCCAGCGTCAACACCTTTGCCGAGGCCGAGGCTTTGGGTGAGGCGGTAGCAAGCCAGCTGCGGGCGGGCGGTGCGGTGTGGGCTGGTCATCCGCTTATCACCGGCTCGTTTGATGTTTGAAGGCGAAGATGCCAAAGCCCCCCGCGTGCTGGTGACGCGCCCGGCGCTTGATGCGCGGCACTGGGTGCAGTCCTTGCAGAAAAATGGCTTTTTGGCAGAGGCTTTGCCGCTAATTGAGATTGCGCCTTTGACTAGAGCAGCTGATGCAGAAGCACTCGAGCAGGTGTGGCACACATTGGGCCGCTATTCGGCCCTCATGTTCGTCAGCAGCAATGCTGTGAGCCATTTCTTCGGGTCAAAAGAGGCTGCAGCCCAATCAATACGGGCGCGACCAGCTATTAAAGATATAGCAACTACGGTACGATTTCTGGCTCCTGGCCCGGGCACTGCTGCGGCTTTGCGGGCAGCGGGTGTGCCCCAAGGGCAGATTGATGCGCCACCGCCTGACGCTGCGCAGTTTGACTCCGATGCCTTGTGGCAGGTGATAGGCGGGCAAGAAGGCGGGCAAGAAGGCAGTGGCGACTGGGCGGGTCGCCGAGTGCTGATGGTTAGAGGGCAGGTTGATGGAGCAGCCCGCACCGACTCACCTGGCAGGGATTGGCTGGCCCGCCAGTGGATCGCAGCCGGTGCAACCGTTGATTTTTTAAGCGTTTATGAACGCCGCATGCCGCAATTGAGCACCGCGCAAATCAGCCAGGCCCAAAACGCTGCGGTGGATGGCTCGGTATGGCTTTTCAGCAGCTCGGAGGCGGTGGCCAACCTGGGCTTGCAGCCCGGAATCAAGGGCATGGACTGGCATCAATCCCGCGCCATCGCCACGCACCCGCGCATTGCCCAGGCCGCGCGCGCTGCTGGCTGGGGTGTTGTTGTTGAGTCACGCCCTGCGCTGGACGACATCGTGATGTGTTTACGCTCGATAGACGCTCGATAGAATAAGGCCATCCATGAGTGATAGCCCATCTTCGCAACCAAACCCGCCAGCGCAGCCCTTAGCTGGCGCTGTTGTGCCGCCTGCTTCGGCTGCCTCAGCTGATTCCACCGCGCCCTCTGATGCAGTACAAATTCCGCGCAAATGGGTGCTGGCCATAGGCATCTTGGGCGGCGCTGCATTGGTGGTGAGTGGTTTGCTGTGGCAAAAGTTGGGCACCATTCAGGAAGAACTGGCACGCCGCAGCACTGATTCAGGCGCGCAGGCCATCGAAGCGCGCATGCTGGCGCGCGCTGCACAAGACAGCACGCGCGAGCTGGCTGCCCGGCTGGCCTTGCAGGAAAACCGCATCAGCGAAGTCAGCTTGCAGCGCACGCAGCTTGAAGAGCTGATGCAAAGCCTGTCGCGTTCGCGCGACGAAAACCTGGTGGTCGATATTGAGTCTGCGTTGCGGCTGGCCCAGCAGCAGGCGCAACTGGCCGGCAGCGCCGAGCCGCTGATTGCCGCCCTCAAGTCAAGCGAGCAGCGCCTGATGCGTGCCGCCCAGCCACGCCTTAACCCCTTGCAGCGCGCCATTGCCAAAGATACCGACCGCATCAAGTCCGCCAGTCTGACCGACGTGCCGCTGCTGCTGATCAAGCTTGATGAGCTGACCCGCATGGTCGATGATTTGCCGATAGCCAATGCCTTTGTCGTCAATACGCCGACCAGAAATGCGGTCTCGGCTGCGCCGGTGGCCCCGGCCAAAGCCCCGGCAGCAAAAGATGAAAAAGCCCTGCCCATGATGTTTGACAAGGCAGCGCTCCAGGCCTGGTCGCAGCGCCTGCTGGACAACCTGCGTGATGAGGCCCGCAAACTGCTGCGCGTCAGCCGCATTGACCAGCCCGAGGCCGCCCTGCTGGCACCCGAGCAGGCGTTTTTTCTGCGTGAAAACCTCAAGCTCCGGCTGCTCAATGCGCGCCTTGGCTTGCTGTCGCGCCAGACCGACACCGCACGTACCGATCTGGTCAACGCCGGCATCTGGCTGGGCAAGTACTTTGACCCGGCCTCGCGCAAGACCCAAGCTGCAGTGCAATTACTGCAGCAGGTGCAGGGCCAGTTGAAAACCAGCGAGCTGCCGCGGCTGGACGAGACCATGGCAGCGCTGGCCACCGCCGCGGCAGGCCGATAAACGCTAGTACTGCGACTCAGAAATAAAGAAACATGAAAACGCGTCTTTTCCCGCCTGGCGTTGTTGTTCGTCGTTGCCATAGCTACGGCTATGTCGCCTCCTCGCGCCTAGCCAGACGGAAAAATCCAGCGTTTTCATTTTGTTCCTCTATTTCTGAGTCGCAGTACTGGGGAACAGCAAAGTAATGCGCGCCGCCTTCTGGCTTTTGGCCCTGTTCGCCATAGCGGCAACTGCCGCTTTGTTTGCGGGCAACAACCAGGCCGTGGTCACCATCTTCTGGCCGCCGCATCGGGTTGATGTGTCGTTCAATCTGATGGTGCTGCTGCTGGTTGGCCTGTTCATGCTGCTATATGTCGCGCTGCGGGCCTTGTCGGCGGTTTATTCACTGCCGATGCAAGCGCGGCGCTGGCGTGCGCAGCAAAAAGAGCGTGCCATGTACGGTGCGCTGATGGATGCCTTGGCCCACCAACTGGCCGGGCGCTACATACGTGCCACCAAGTCAGCGCAAACCGCGTTGGTGCAAGAAAAAAGCCTGAGCCAGCTCGCCGAGCATGGTGGTGAGGTCACAGGCCACAGCGTCAGCCGTGCCAGCCAGTTGCAGTCGCTGGCGCATTTGTTGGTGGCTGAAAGTGCGCAGTCGCTGCAAAACAAGGCGCTGCGCGACCAGCACATGCAGTCGGCCCTGCAAAGCTCTGCGCCGCGTCATGCGCAAGAGGTACGCGAGGGCGTGCAGTTTCGCGCGGCACGCTGGGCGCTGGATGACCGCGATGCTGGTGCCGCACTTGAATTGCTGGCGCTGTTGCCGCAGGGCGCTGCACGCCGCACGCTGGCGCTACGCATGAAGCTACGGGCAACGCGGCAGTTGCGCCAGACGGCACAGGCGCTGGAAACCGCCCGCCTGCTGGCCAAGCACCGGGCGTTTTCCGAGGCAGCAGCGCAAAGCATTGTGCGTGGCCTGGCGCTGGAGTTGCTGAACGATGCGCATGACCCGGCGCAGTTGCAGCAGGCCTGGGGCTTGCTGGACGACAGCGAGCGCGCCATGCCCGAGCTGGTGGTACATGCGGCATCGCGTTTGATGGCCCTGCATGGTGATGTTGAACTGGCTAGGGGCTGGCTGCTACAGGTGTGGGACAAAGCCATGCAGCCGCGATCAGATATGGGCGACACCTTGCGCATCAAATTGATCACGGTGCTTGAAGCTGGCCTTGATAGCGTTGATGCGGCCTGGCTGGCGCGCATTGAAGCGGCGCAAATGGGCCGCCCGCGTGATGCCAACTTGCAATACCTAGCCGGCATGGCCTGCTTGAGCCGCCAGCTATGGGGTAAGTCGCGGCAATTGTTGAGTCAGGCTGCGCTGGGCCTGCAAGATACTGGTCTGCACCGCAAGGCTTGGCGTGCCCTCGCCGTGCTGGCCGAGCAGCGCGAAGATGCCGAGGCAGCGGCACATGCGTACAAGCAGGTGGCGCAGCTTTAGGGTTATTGGCGTCTGACCCCAATAACCCAGCACCGATGCTGCTAGGCGTTGATTAAGTCAATGTCCGACTCATCAAGTTTGTAGACGACGTAAATGCGCTCTTGAATTTTGGCATCGGTTTGGTCTATGAGGCGTTGATACCTGTTGCGCTCAGAATCTAAAACAGCCGATTGAAGTTTCTCGTTGGCCTGCAAAATCAAGTCAACTAACTTTGCAATGTGCTGCTGTTCGCTGCTTGAAGGAGCGACGAGCGGAATCGCAAGCAGTGGCTCTTTGTCGACTTGAAACTGCCCACCCTGCATTTTCCCCTTGTGTTGCAACCAGTATCGAACTACTTTTGAGTTCAGCAGTGCTGTCAAATACTTTTGATTGATTCGGTCGGTTTTGATGATGTTGAAGGTTTGCGAAACGTAGCAATCACCATCGGTGTATGTGAATGTGGGTGCAGCGCATTTACGCGCTGAGATGATTTTTTCGCCTTTGAAAAAACTCTCCTCGCGAGCGCGGTGCAACCCATATGGCTTGTTATCGGAGGTGATTATTTTTTTGAACTGGTCTAAGTGAGCCTTTATATTCGGATAAGGCCGCATGGCTGCCGGATTCTTAAAGGAGGAATCTGTATAGATAACCCAAAGACTATTAATGGAGCTGCCCCAGTAACGTCCAAGTTGCTGTGTTGTGAAAAACGGTTTGATTAAGCGCTTCTCGGCCACGGTAAGCGTCAGAATTTCCTCATCGCTACGGTAAAGATTGAAAATGCCTTGTCCGAGGGTAAAGTTTCTACCCAGTTTTTCGAGGGACTTTTTGTTTACAAAATCTTGGTGAACGTCAATTCCAACAGCCGCTTCTTTTTCGCTGTTGAGCGTGAAGTTAGATTCCGCTTTCAACCTAGCCAATAGAGTTTCAGCAACAGCATCGGAAAACGTGTAAGGCGGCTCACCAAACTTAGCACGATTGAAATCGGGTGAGAGGTATGTGACTCTTGCAATGGGTTCCTTCGACAGCAAACTTTGCGCGTCTGCCAAGGTTCGCTTTTTGCCGTCCAGCACACGGTAATCAAAAACATATGACTCTGGCTTGCTGGAGCGTTTGGCAATCAAAATCATGGTTTGAATGCCGGCATCTTTAAACACCTTGAAGTCACCAAAGTCGATCAGCTGCTCAATGCGAGCGTCTTTTGTGATTTTTCCGCGAAGACGTTTTGCGCCGAAATTGGTCGTCCAGTTGTTGGTTGCAATAAAAGCTAAAGTGCCTGTTTCTGGCTTGAGAATGTCCAGCGCTCGGCAAGCGAACAGGTACCAAATGTCCATCTTTCCCTGGTAGTATGGCGACTCACGGACGTTGTCGAAGGCTTCCCGGTTTGTATATTCCTTGATGTATGGCGGGTTGCCAATAACGAGGTCAAACCCGCCTCCCCTTTGCATTACTTGGGGAAAGGTTCTATGAAGGTCAACAGCCTTCAAAGCGTCATACCGCTCTATGGTGAACATATCGTCTGCGTTGGCATCATCAATGGGTGACACCAACGAGTTACCCACGATGATGTTTTGATTGAGCGACGGCAGCAGCGCCGTGGCCAATTGCAATTGCTGGCTTTGCGCACTGTCGGTCGTTTCGTCTTCTAGAAGCTTGAGGTAGAGCGACAGCTGAGTCACCTCGACAGCTTGCGCGTCAATATCAATCCCGAAAATGCATTTGGTTAGGACTTCGCGTTTTTTGTGAATCGAGAGGTGAATGATGCCATCACGCATTACCACGTCATTTTTCTTTGCCAGCTTGGGCTTGGCGGCATATGTGCGAGCGAGTTCGGTCAATAGGTATTCATAGACACCGATTAAAAATGACCCGCTCCCGCAAGACGTGTCTATGGTTCTGACTGAAAGTATTTCGTCGGGTGACTTACCTTTAATTTTGGGGCCTAAGGCTTGCTCCACCATGTGCGTGACGATGTAGTCGGGCGTATAAAAAACGCCCCCTGCCTTGCGAACGTCTGGCTTGTCTTCTACGGTTGCCCGCTTGGCGGTGGCGATCACCACTTTGCCCAAAAAACGCTCGTAAATTCGGCCCAAAATCTCAACCGGAATGGCGTTGAAATCGTAGGGAGACGTAGGGTCTGTTAGCTCATCGCAAATTGCCAAGAACGCCGCATCGTCAACATTGAAGTTTGGCGAGTCCAGAATTGAATGGTGCTTGTAGACAACGCCGTTGTATTGCTTGTCAAGCCGATCACATTCTCGGACGAATTGCTTCCATGCAGAGGTCTTGATGCCGAGGCGGCTAATGATTGGCTCGGGTTCAATGAGCTTGTCTTCAAGAAACCGCGTGAAAACCAAACGGTCTAGTAAACGCTGGACAACCTCGGTTAGTTGCTCGCTGCCCAGCTCAGGATTCAGGCGCTTAAACGAGCGCGCCAAGTCTTCGCGGTACTGGTCAAGTTGAGCTAAAAAGACATCGTCGATACTTTGATAGCCACCTGCAAACAGGCCGAGCTGCTTGCTTGGTGCAGCGGGCTTTTCAAGCGTGTCAGCATACTTACCGATGGCATCAAGCAGAGTTGCTTCGCGTGAGAAAAGCCAATAAATTTTTGCAAACACGGCTGGATCACGGTAGTCACGGTATCCGTAGATAGCGATTTTTCGCAGTACCGATGTTTTGATATTGGGAGGCACCCGGCTGTCAATGATGTGAAAGCTGTGGAAGTCGGTCAAAGCGACTATCGACAAGTGATGACTCCAGCTATAGCGGATGGCCTGGAAGTAGTTGTCCGGTGTCGCAATGTCTTGCTGTGGGCGCTTGGCTTCGACAAAAAATCGTGGTCGCTTCGTGAAGTGCGGTGCTAGCGAAAATGAGTAATCTGCTCTGCGTTTTGCTGTGCCGGTGGTAACGCTTTTTTCGATTTTGACTTCTTGCTCATACGGATTTGTTTGAGTCTCGTGATTGACATCCCACCCAAGCGCCATAAAAAACTTGTCCAAAAAGTCTTTCCTAGCCTCTTGTTCTTGGTAGCTTGAGCTTAAATAGTGCTGATGGTTTTTTTCAAATCGTTCTACGAGATCAATGACTGCGGCATGGGCATCTTGAAAATTAGTCTGAACGGACATGTGTACAACCCACTCTGGTTAAGAAGTTAGCGGACGGATTTGTACGCCGTCTCATTTCGAGTATCGCACCGCAGCGGGGTAATTCTGACGTAAAAAATCCCGGTAGCCATTGCAGGCTACCGGGCTTTTTACTTGAAGCAGCTTTGCTTTTTTTAAGCAGCTGGTTTTTCAAACGGCAAGGGCGTATCGCGCAGGTCGCGTTTGGTCTCTACCAGTACCAGCGGCGCTTCGGTTGATGCGACCGCAGCAGGGCGCTCACGCGGCACATGTATGGGTTTAACTTCGGCAGCGATGGCGGCTTTGGTCTCGGCGATTTTGCTGGCATCAGAGTTAACCCACTGCAAACCCAAGCCTTGAGCAACCTGTACCAGGTCTTGCATCGGCAAATCGTAGGACTGCACTTTTGGCAGTGCAGTGCTCGCAGCGACGGGTGCGGCGGCAACTGGTGCAATGGCTGGAGCAGCCACAGATGCTACAAATTCAGTAGCTGGTTGCGCCCGTGTTTGTTGGGCTACAGCCTGATTTAGCTCTGAATGGACGACTTCTGGATGGCTTTTAAAGACGGCTTCGCCAGCGGCTGGCTTTTCAGCACCGCCATGGCTGTTGTCGGCGCGCTCTCTCCCTTCGCCGCCTTCATTGCGTTCGCGACGATCACGGCCATAACGGTCACGGCTGCGGCGTTCGCGTGGTTGGCGCTGCTCTTCGTTGCCCTGCTCTGCGCCTGATTTAAGACCTTGTGTAAGGCCTTGTGCCGGGACTTGCTCAGCCGATGGATTCAGGGCTTGCGGCGCATCGTTCATCGCTGCGCTTATCACGTCATTCCCGCTGCCTTCGGGGCGGTCATTACGCTGCTCGCCACGGCGGCTATTGCGCTCACCACGCTCTCCACGTGCAGGGCGCTCACCTCGTGCTGCGTCTGAACGCTGCTGCGGTTCGCCGCCCATGGCTGCGGCCATAGCGGCTTGGTTGGCGAGTGCCAGGTCTTGCTCTACCGGGTCGCGGTCAATGCGCTCGCCGCCACGCTCTGCGCGTTCACCACCACGTTCACGGCGATTGCGGCCACCTTCACGCGGCTCGCGTGGTTCACGTTGCTCACGCTGTTCACGGCCTTCACGAGGTTCACGGCCTTCATAAGGTTCGCGGCCTTCACGAGGTTCGCGGCCTTCATAAGGTTCGCGGCCTTCACGAGGTTCGCGGGCCTCGCGACCACCTTCGGGGCGCTGCGCTGCGTCAGCAACTGGACGTTCTTGGCGCTCTTGGCGCGGCGCGCCTTCAGGGTTGCGATCGCGACGCTCGCCGCCACGACCTTCAGGACGTCCTTCGCCTCGACCGTCTTGACGTGGTTCACGGCCTTCAGGTCGTCCATCGGTACGCCCTTCAGGACGACCTTCTGCACGTGGTTCGCGACCTTCGCCTCGACCTTCGCTACGGCCACGGCCACCACGCCTGCCGTCACGGCCACCGCGTTCACCACGCTCCGAGCGCTCACCGCCGCGTCCTTCAGGGCGGCCATCACGACCTTCGCGGCGGGCTTCACCACTTCCAGTTGTGGATTTCTGTGCGCTGTCAGCAGGTGCTGTAACGGGTGCTGTAACGGGTGCTTCTGCGTTGCCGAACAGGCCTTTGATCCAGCCGAAAAATCCTTTTTCTGCCGGGGCTGCAGCTGCCATAACAGGCTGCGGTGCGGGTTTTGGTGCAACGGTTGCAGCAGGCGCAGCAGGTGTAGCGGCTATCGGTTTGGGCACAGCCACAGGGGCAGGTGCATCAGGCAACACGCCCTTGATGATGGGTTCCTGCTTGTTGTGCTTTTCCTGGCTGCGGCGCGTGACCAATGTTGGGTCTTCAATTTCTTCGGCCAACTTGTAGCTGGCTTCGATATTGTCCAGGCGCGGGTCGTCGTGCTTCAGGCGCTCGAGGCGGTAGTTGGGTGTCTCAAGCGTTTTGTTGGGCACCAGCAGCACGTTGATGCGCTGCTTCATCTCGATCTTGCTGATCTCCGAGCGTTTTTCATTGAGCAGGAAGGACGCCACATCAACCGGCACCTGACAAAGAACCGATGCCGTGCTGTCTTTGAGTGACTCTTCCTGGATGATGCGCAAAATCTGCAACGCCGAGCTTTCGGTGTCGCGGATGTGGCCGGAGCCGCCGCAACGCGGGCACGGAATCGATGCGCCTTCTGACAACGCAGGCCGTAACCGTTGCCGG
>JBKJOH010000113.1:0-15924 GCA_046593295.1 Polaromonas sp.
GTAGTCACTTAACCGTGCGCCCGTTCCCAACACCGCTTTGGTTCATGCCATGACTCTCTCCAGAAAGACGATGGACGAAGTGTGACATAAAAATGGCTAACCGAACAGTATTGAGACCTCGTGCTTTTCCCGTGCTTTTCCGTCTGCAAATCGTGCGCGCCAAGCTGCCCTGCCCGGCGGCCATCACCCACTCAACTACCAGCGCAGTACCCGCGGCCCGACCACCGCACCGACGACTGCGGGAATCGCCATCCCCAGCACGTACCAGACGGCCAGAAAAGGCGCGGCTAGTTCCGGGCAATGCAGCGTATACACCAGTGCGCTCAGCGCCCCGGCCAGCAGACCGGCACCAGCACCGGCAAGCGCCAGTCGGGTAGGCGCCAGGCCCTTCATGGCCCACAGCGTCGCAATGAACAGCGGCAGTGAAATAAGCGCGATGTTGAAAGGACAACTGTTCCAGGTGCCGCCAAGAATGAGGCCGGCGCGTTGAGCTGGCGCAGCATCGAGCAGCACTGAGGCCGCGACAAGCCACATCATCAGCACCGGCGCGGCCAGCGCCATCCATAAGCCCCCCAGGCGCATGCCGGGCCTGGCCAGTCGCTCGGCCGCGACAAGACCGGCCAGGGCGACGCTGGCGGGAAAAGCCATCTTCAGCCAGAACATCAACTTTCCCGCATCCTGCGCCAGATCGGCACGCACGCCGAGCGTGACCACCATCCACAGACCTGCGGCCGGCACGCCCCAGCCCAGGGCCATGGCGAAACGCCGGCCAACCGCATTCGCGGGAACCGGTGCGGCACCGGCCGCCAGCAGGGAAACAAGTTCATACGTTTTCATGAAGCACCTCTGATCTTGGCGGCGAGCGCCTTCAGGCCTCTGTGCACGCCGATCTTCACCGCTGACTCCGACATGCCGGCAAGTTGAGCTGCCTCGACGACGGACAGGCCTTCGAGCTTGACGTGCATGATCGGCAGGCGCTGCCGGTCGGGCAGTCCGGCTAACAATTTGCCGAGGTCGCGCTTCGCCTCGGCCGCTTCGGTGTCAGACGCGGCGAAGACTTCGAGTTCATCGTCCAGCGGATCGGTCAGCGCTTGGTTTGCCGCATTGGCACGCAACCAGTCGATCAGCTTGTAGCGCGAAATCGCATGCACCCACGCCGTCAGCGGCTGGTCGGTTCGGTAGGTGTGGCGCTGGTTATGCACCGCGAGCAGTGTTTCTTGCACAAGGTCCTCTACTTCATCGGGTCGCTGAAAAAGCCGCTTTCTGAAATAGGCCCGCAAGTGCGCAGTCAGCGCCTTCAGAAAACGGTGGTAAGCCGCTGTATCGCCACTCAGCCCCTGCAGCAGCAGCTCACGCAGCCGGTGCTCGGTGTCCGCCAAGCGAGCGTCTCCTTGTTCTATTCGTTGCATAAGAGGTTTGGGTTACAGCACGCGCCATAAATATTTTTTAAAATTGTGCCCTGAACTGTAACCCGCAGCCAGATTCTTGCGAATTGCAAGACTGACCATAACGAGCCCTTCCTGCAAGGTGCGTTCGGTCTGTGTTTAACACCTCTTTGCAAGGAAGATCATGAAGATTTCAAGACTGATCGTTGCCGCGCTGATCGTCGGCGCGGCCACGCTGAGCCAGGCGCTCGAGATCAATCCGTATACGGCTGCGGCGCTGGCTGCCGCGCAGAAGGCAAACAAGCCGGTGGCGGTGCATTTCCACGCCGACTGGTGCCCCACCTGCCGCGCACAGGAAAAGGTGCTGCAGACGCTCAAGGCCGAGCCGGGGCTTGACCTCACGGTGCTGGTCGCGAACTACGACACCGAGAAGGATCTCAAGCGCCGCTTCAATGTGCGCGCTCAATCGACCCTGGTCGTGTTGCGGGGTCAGCAGGAATGGGCCCGCCTGGTCGGCGACACGTCAGTCGATTCGATCCGGCAGGCATTGAAAGCCGCACTGTGATTGCGCAATCCCGAGCATGTCTGCCGTGATCTCGCTGCCGCACCTCGGATTCAGCCTCGCCGCCGGCGGCCTGACCACACTGTCGCCCTGCGTGTTTCCCTTGCTGCCACTGGTCCTCGGCGGCGCATTGCAGGGCAGCCGCTTCGCCCCGCTGGCGATGGGCCTGGGCATGACGATATCCTTTGCCGCGATCGGCATGCTGCTCGGCGCACTCGGGCCGACGCTGGGTATCGATGCCGACACCGTGCGTGTGGCCGGCGCGGCGATGCTGATTGCATTTGCGCTGGTCATGCTGGTGCCCGCACTCGGCGCGCGGTTCACGCAGTGGATGCTGCCGCTGGCCAGCACTGCCAACGCTGCTTCGGCCCGCCTTGACGGCGGCTCGCTCAGTGGTGCCTTGCTGCTCGGTGGAGTACTGGGCCTGGTGTGGAGCCCCTGTTCGGGACCGCTGCTCGGATCGGCACTGACCCTGGTGGCCAGCGAGGGCAGTGTGGCGCGCGGCGGCATCGTGCTGGGCGTGTTCGGTCTGGGCGCGGCGATACCGCTGGTGGCGGTGGCCTATGCCTCGCGCAGCGGCTTTTCGCGCGTGCGCGATTGGGTGCTGCCACGCATCGAGCGCGTTCGTCATGGCTTCGCGTTGTTGCTGGGCGCAATGGGCGTGGCGATCCTGACCGGGGGCGACAAGTGGCTGGAAGCGCGCGTGGTGCAATGGCTGCCCGATGCGTGGGTCAACCCGACCGTTGGCATCTGAATACTTAACCCATAAAGGAGACAAGACATGTTCAGGAACACACTGGCTCTCACCGCCATCGCGGCCGCGGTCACCGCCTGCGCGACGGCGCCCACACCGGCACCGCGGGCGCTGATGACGGCACCAGCGTCGATCTCATTCGACGGCAACGTCGCAGGTCAAGCAACAGACTATGTCTTCATGCTGGTGCCGGATGCGAATCCGGCGACTGCCGGGTTGGCCCTGCGTGCTGGCGAGGTTCTGCGTCTCGCGCTGCCCGCCGCCTTCAAACGCAATGTGCCGGTGGCACTGAGTCCCGACACCGACACGAACCTGGTGCTGACGAAGGGCTGGCCGCAGGGCGGCGTGCGCCTGGCTGGGCAATACCGCGTCGGCTTTGACGAGAAGGCCAACGCGGTGACCGTAACGGCCTTGCAGGCCGTAGCCGCGGATGGTGCCAACGCGCCCGGCATCAAGGTGATCCACCTGCGGGGTCGCAGCTTCATCAACCCGATGCCGGGCGAGTACACCGTCTCGGTGACGCATGTGGCAGCGGATGGCCAGACCCTGGCCGCTTGGCAAGGCCAGCTCAAGGTGCTCGAGGACGCTCCGACTGCTCGACTTTCGCCGACCAATTTCCACCTGCCACCGGGCATCAACGCGGACTTCCAGCAAGTTGCGCCAGGACAGGTGGTACCGCAGACCTTGGGGCTGCTGCTGTGGGGCGCGCGGGGTGCCGTGCTCAACGGCGTGGGCATCGCGCCGCGTGACCTGGCGCGCTTTCCGAAGTACACAGGCGGCCTGCTGGTGCAGGACACCAATGGCGACCATCGCCTGGATCCTGCGACGGACAAGGTCGTCGGCGGCATCATCGGCGCGGCGCCGCAGGACGCCACCGGGCAAGCGGCGACGACACCTGTGCGTGCCGACGGGATGCCGCTGTTGTCGGGCGAGGTCTTGCGGCATGCCGACTACCCCCCAGCAGCGAATGGCGGCAAGCCCAATCCCGGGTTGCTGGCGATTCAATTCAAGGCCGGTGACAAGGTCGGTTTGTACCGCCCGACGGTTGAACTCATCGGCGGCAACGCCTACCAGTTCACCATCGAAGTGAAAGCGCCTTAGAGCGACCGGCGCGCCGAGTGCTGGATCACGGCTTCGGCGCGTTGCCTTCCATGTTGCTGCGCACGCGCTGCGGGTCCTTCAGCCACAACTTCTGAACATCGGCGTCATAGTTCAAGTACAGCTTGCCGTCGATTACCTTGGTCAAAGGCTTGGGCGATTTGTTGCTGGGTATGGGCTCCACTTGCAAAGGCTTGGGTAAGGGCCAGGTTACGGTCTGTCAGGCCGACGAAGTGGGTCAATGGCAGCGGGGGAGTCAGGGCCAGGCGCTGGGCGTGAGCGTGTTCTATGGAACCGATTTTTGGTGGGATACTTGGGCTCATGCGGTTGGAATTCCTATCCTTACGGCGGATCATCCTGTTGGCGCTGCTGGCGGAGGGCCTGTTGGGCTGCAGCGAGTCACCGCGCCCCGATCTGAAACGGCTCTACCAGCTTCGCACCAGCGACGCCGAAACCGCGCCCGTCATCCTGATCCCCGGCGCCTTTGGCACCCGCTTGCGCGACCGGGTCAGCGGCGAAGAAATCTGGCCGGGGCCGTGGTGGCGCATCCTGTTTTCGTCTTACCCGGAGCTGGCCCTTGACATCGATCCGGCAACGAATGCGCCACGGCCTTCGACGCTGGAAGCGGCCGGCATTGCCGAGCAGGCGCTGCAGCGCGACTATTACCGACCCATTTTGCAAACGTTGACGCAATTTGGTGGCTATGCGCGCGCCCAGCCCGGGACACCGGCGCGCAAGGGCGAGCGACGCTACTACGTCCTCTCCTACGACTGGCGCCAGGACACCTTGCACAGCGTGCGGGAGCTGGACCGGTTGCTCGAGGCCGTGCGCCGTGACTATGCCGATCCGACCTTGCGCGTCGATGTGGTGGCGCACAGCATGGGCGGCTTGATCGCGCGCTACTACCTGCGCTTTGGCATCCGCGAGGTGCTGGACGGCACGCCCCAGCAGGTGACCATGGAGGGGGCGGACCGGGTGCGCAAACTGGTGTTGTTGGGCACGCCCAACCTGGGATCGGTCAGCTCATTGCACGCTTTCATCCGTGGCGAAAAGATCGGTTGGAGCCGCATTTCACCGCGTACGCTGGCCACCTTTCCCAGCGGCTACCAGCTGTTTCCGCACCCGCTCAACAACTGGCTGGTGGATATTGAGGGCAATCCTCGCCACGACGACTTGTTTGACCCCAAAACCTGGCAGCGCATGGCCTGGTCGGTCTACGAACCCACTCTGGCCGCCGCTGCCGATGCGCCGGCGATGCAGCGCTATTTCGTGTATCACCTGGAGCGTGCATGCCGTTTGGCATGGATGCTGTCCTTTGCCGAGCCGGTGTCCCCGGTTCGCTATGTACTCTTTGGCGGTGGCTGCCACATGACGCCGGCACGGCTGCTGGTGGAGCAGCTCCATGGACGCGATACGGTGCGACTCACGCCCTCGGAGATTACAGCGCCCCGGCCCGGTGTGCCCTACGACGAGCTGATGATCGAACCCGGCGATGGCATCGTCACAAAGCCGTCTTTGCTGGCGCGCGAGACGCTGGACCCCGGCACGCCACAGAACGAGGATAGCTTTCTGCCGATCGCTTATGCGTTCTTCCTGTGCGAGGACCACGCGCTCCTGACGGGCAACATCAACTTTCAGGACAACCTGCTCAACGTGCTCTTGTCACACCAACCGCCCCCTGAGCGCAAATAGCCATTGCGGTTGGAAGTCCTATCCGTGCAGCTCACGCAGCCGGTGCTCAGTGTCCGCCAAGCGAGCGTCTCCTTGTTTTATTTGTTCCATAAGAGGTTGGGGTTACAGCACGCGCCATAAATATTTTTAAAATTGTGCCCCGAACTGTAACCCGCAGCCAGATTCTTGCGAATTACAAGGCAGACCGCAACGAACCCTTCCTGCAAGGTGCGTTCGGTCTGTGTTTAACATCTCAATCTTTCAACTGGAGTTACTTTCATGAACACACATACCTTTGCATCCGCCACGCTGCTTACCCTCGCGGCTCTCGCCTCTGGTGCTGCCATGGCACAGGACAAGCCCATGGACACCAAGCTGGCCATGGAAAAATGTTTCGGCGTGTCGCTCGCCGCCAAGAACGACTGCAAGGCCGGTGCCGGCACCTCTTGCGCCGGCACGTCCAAGGTCGATTACCAGGGCAACGCCTGGAAAAACGTCGCCAAAGGCACCTGCACCACGATCAAGACGCCGAACGGCACGGGCTCGCTCGCGGAGATCAAGAGCTGAGTCCCTTCGCTTAAGCGACCTCGACCATGACCATGACCACGGTTCCGTCCGCCGGGCTCGGGCTGAAGCCCGAGCACTACGAGGAGGCTCTCGCCTGCCCGGCGGAGGGACTGTGGTTCGAGGTGCATCCCGAGAACTACCTGGTCGAAGGCGGCCCGCGCCTGGCCTGGCTGGAGGCCATCCGCGCCAGCCATCCGCTGTCGCTGCATGGCGTGTCGCTGTCGCTGGCGGCCGATGCCCCGCCCGATGCCGCGCACCTCGAACGACTGGCCGCGCTGGCTGACCGGATAGCGCCAGTGCTGGTGTCCGAGCACTTGGCCTGGTCAGCCTGGCGAGGTGTTTACCACCCGGACCTGCTGCCCTTCCCGCGCTCGCAAGAGGCGCTACTGCGCGTTGTTCAAAACATCGCACGTACACAGGACGCGCTGAAGCGCCCGATCGCCATCGAAAACCCGTCGCACTACCTGCGCATCGAAGGCCATGACTGGGGCGAGATCGAATTTCTGGCCGAACTGGCGCGCCGCAGCGGCTGCGGCCTGCTGCTTGACGTGAACAACGTTTACGTCAGCGCCCGCAACCTGGGCTTTTCTGCCGAAGATTACCTGGACGCATTTCCCGGCGCTGCGGTCATGGAGGTACATCTGGCCGGCCACTCGCCCGACCCCCAGCTCGGCCAAGCCCTGCTGGTGGACTCGCATGACGCGCCGATTGCGCCAGCAGTCTGGGCGCTGTACGAACGATTGATCGCGCGCATCGGCCCGCGCCCGACGCTGATCGAGCGCGATGACCAACTGCTGCCGTTTGCCGAGCTGCTGGCCGAACGCAACCGAGCCCACGCGCTGCTGCATGACACGAGGCTTGCATTGACATGAGCCGCCTGCCCACCCTTTCCCGCTTCCAGGACGATTTCGCCCAGCTCCTGCGCGCGCCGCAAGACGAGGCGCCTGGCGCGCTCAGCGCTCTGGCCAACCAGCCCGGCTTGGCGGTTTACCGCAACACGGTGCTCAAGGGCTACATCGACGCACTACAGGCCAATTACCCGGCGGTGCTGCGGCTGGTGGGTGAAGAATGGTTTCGCGCCGTGGCCGCCCTTTATGCGCGTGCGCGACTGCCACGCGATGCACGCCTGTTGCTCTACGGTGCAGAATTTCCCGACTTTCTGCGCGACTTTGCGCCGGCAGCCGACTTGCCTTATCTGAGCGGCATCGCCCGTCTCGACCGCTGCTGGACCGAGGCGCACATGGCGGCCAACGCCACGGCCCTGGCACCTACAGCGATTGCCAGCCTGCCCCTGGCGCAGCTCGGCCAGCTCGTGCTGGTGCCGCACCCGGCGGCACGCTGGTGCTGGTTTGAAGGGCAGCCGATTTATTCCATATGGCGGCGCAACCGTGAGGCTCAAACCGAGCAGGAAAGCGAAGACGCGGCGCTGGACTGGATCGGCGAAGGCGCCTTGCTGACCCGTCCGGCCGGGGTGGTGCGCTGGACCGCGCTGGATGCGGCCGGCTGCGCGTTTCTGCAGGCCTGCGCCGCCGCTTGCCCGCTTGCGCAGGCGGCCGATCAGGCGCTGGCGCGGCAACCCGGCACCGATCTGGCGCCGCTGATGGCGACGCTGCTGGAGGCCGGCGCTTTCTGTAGCGCGCCGGCCTGATTCCCTCAACCCACAACCAACAACCCAAGGAGCCCCATGATCCCCACCGTTTCAAGCCAAGCCGCCAACTCCAGTTCGGGCGGACTGCGCGGACTCTGGCAATACCTGGCAGAGCGCCTGACTCAGCTGGTGCCGCACGATGCACTGGCCTTGATCAACCGGCTGGCAATTGGCGCCATCTTCTTTCTGTCCGGGCGCACCAAGGTCGAGGGCTTCCTGACCGTGACCGACGGCGCCTATGCGTTGTTCCGCGAGGAATACAAGGTGCCGCTAATCCCGCCCGAGATCGCCGCGCACATGGCCGCCTACGCCGAGCACCTGTTCCCGATCCTGCTCGTGCTTGGCCTGTTCACCCGCCTGTCCGCCCTGGCATTGCTGGGCATGACGCTGGTGATCCAGGTCTTTGTTTACCCCGACGCCTGGCCGACGCACCTGTCGTGGGCGGGGCTGCTGCTGTACCTGATTGGCCGGGGTGCGGGGGCGTGGTCGCTGGACCGGCTGCTGCGGATTCGGTAAAGCGACAGGTGCAATGACAAGGCAAGCTTTTCAATCCGCCTCCGACAATTTCCCCAACACCAGCCGCAGCTGCCGCCCACAACGCGCCGCCAGCGCCTCATCGTGCGTGACCAGCACAAACGCGGTGCCATGCTCGCGCGCCAATTGCAGCATCAGCTCGAACACACCGTCGGCCGTGGTCCGGTCCAGATTGCCGGTCGGCTCGTCGGCCAGCACGCAGGCCGGCCGCGTGACCAGCGCGCGGGCAATGGCCACGCGCTGGCGCTCGCCGCCGGAGAGCTCTGCCGGCCTGTGATGAATGCGGTCTTTTAGGCCCACTGCTGTGAGCATGTCGGTTGCGGTTTTTGCGGCCTCGTTGCGCGTTTGCCTGCGAATCCATAGCGGCATGGCGACGTTATCGAGCGCGCTGAACTCGGGCAGCAGGTGGTGAAACTGGTAGACAAAACCGAGGTGCTGGTTACGCAGATCGCCCTGTTGGGCTGCGGACAGTGTCGATAAAGACTGGCCCTTGATTTCGACCTGTCCGCTGGTCGGCGCGTCTAGCCCGCCCATCAAATGCAGCAAGGTGCTTTTGCCGGAACCCGAGGCACCCACGATGGCCAGTGTTTCGCCGCGATGGACATCCAGGTCCACGCCCTGTAGCACGGTCAGGTCGATGCGCCCCTCGTGAAAACGTTTGGTCAGGCCGTTGGCGCGAAGCACGACTTCGTTTTGGCTCGTGGCCTGGGGGGAGCCCTCACCCCTGCCCTCTCCCAGTGGGAGAGGGGGTAAAGTCATAGCTGGACTATTCATAGCGCAGCGCTTCCGCTGGATTGACGCGACTGGCGCGCCAGCTTGGGTAGATGGTGGCGAGGAAAGCCAGAATCAGCGAGATCACGACAATCGGCATGATGTCGGCGTACTGGGGCTCGCTGGGCATACGGCTGATGAGGTAAATGTCTTTCGGCAGAAAGCTGGCGTTCAGCAAGCGCTCCAGGGCGGGCACGATCACGTCGATGTTGAGCGCAATGCCCAGCCCCAGCAGCAGGGCGGACAAGGTGCCGATCACGCCAACCATCGCGTCCTGCACCATGAAAATGCCCATGATGCTTTTGGGGCTGGCGCCCAGGGTGCGCAGGATGGCGATGTCGGCGCGTTTGTCGGTGACCGTCATCACCAGCGTACTGACAAGGTTGAAAGCGGCCACGGCCACGATGAGCGTGAGGATGATGAACATCATGCGTTTTTCAAGCTGCACGGCGGCAAACCAGGTTTTGTTTTGCTGCGTCCAGTCACGAATCAGCAAGTCACCGCTTAAGTGACGTGATAACTCAAAAGCCACTTCACGCGCCTGGTGCAAGTCTTTGAGTTTGATGCGAATGCCGGTTGGCCCTTCAAGCCGGAAGATTTTTGCAGCGTCGTCCTGATGCATCATCACCAGCGCCGAGTCGTATTCAAAATGGCCAGAGTCAAAAGTACCAACGACCTTCATTTGCTTTAAACGTGGCACGATGCCAGCGGGCGTCACTTGACCACTGGGCGCAATCAGCGTGACCACATCGCCGCCCCGCACACCCAAGCTGCGGGCCAGCTCGCCACCCAGCACCACACCAAACTCACCACTCACCAGTTTTGCCAGCGTGGTTGATGATGTGGCGGCAAGGTCAGTCACCTGGCCTTCGAGTGCCGGGTCAATGCCGCGCACTAGCGTGCCTTTCATGTCTTCACCGCGCGCCAGCAGGGCTTGGGTTGCTATAAAAGTTGCAGCACCCAGCACCTGCTTGTTGGCCCTGATTTCGCCCAGCGTTTTTTGTGCGTCAGGCAAGGCAGCGCCGTTGGGTGCAAACACCTCGATGTGCGAGATCACGCCCAACATGCGGTCGCGCACTTCTTTTTGAAAACCGTTCATCACACTCAAAACAATGATGAGTGCTGCCACGCCGAGTGCAATGCCCAGCATCGACACGCCAGAGATAAACGAGATAAAGCCATTGCGCCGCGTGGCCCGGCCTGCGCGCGTATAGCGCCAGCCCACCATCAATTCATAAGGTACTTGCATCGTGGGCATTCTCGCATCCCGGACAATAGCCACATGCTAGAGCTTTCAAGACCCCACCTCGTCATTCCTTTTGCTCGCTGCGAAGGCGACGATTGGTTTGCGGCCATGAAAGCCCAGCCAGCGGGCAATCTTAAAAATCTGGGCAAATTGCTGCAAGGCATGAAGCGCGTAGCCAGCGACGAAGGCGAGGCGCATTCGCTGTCTACCCCGCATGAGCGGGTGCTAGCGCAAGCTCAAGGGCTGGATGCGGCAGTCGATGGCCTGATCCCCTGGGCAGCTTTGGAAGCAAACACTGGCACAGAAAAAGCCTGGACCTTCATCACGCCCTGCCACTGGGCCATGGGCCGCGAACACGCGACGATGACAGACCCGGCCGCACTGGCACTAACACCAAAAGATTCACAAACCCTGCTGGCAGCCATGCAGCCTTACTTTGCAACTGAAGGCATCACGCTGCACTACGTTGCGCCTGAACACTGGCTGGCTGAAGGCGAGGTATTTCGCACCCTGCCGACAGCATCGCTTGACCGTGTGCTGGGGCGCAACGTCGATGCGTGGCTGCCGGGTACTGATACAGCGCCATCTTTACGGCGTTTGCAGAACGAAATGCAGATGCTGCTTTACACACATCCATTGAATGACGAGCGCAGCGCAAAACGGCTGCTACCCGTTAATTCGTTCTGGATCAGCGGCACGGGCGCATTGAATCAACCCGTGCAAAAAATACAAAAAATCAACACGCCACGCACACTGGCACAAGCCGCCTTCAAAGATGCCTGGGCCGCCTATGTGAAAGCGTGGGGCGAGATCGATGCGATTGGTGTGGCGCAATTGCTGTTGCAGCAAAACGCCGGGCAAGCCGTGCGACTCTCGCTGTGCGGCGAGCGCAACGCACAAACATTTGAAACCACTACGCAAAGTTTTTTCAACAAAATCAGCCACCGCTTCAAGACAAAAAAACCCCTCGACATATTGAGTCAACTATGAAAATACAGGTGCGTGACGTACCGCCCCGCAGCATGTGGGCCTTGCAGCAGGCGGGCGTTCACCCTTTGCTGGCGCAGCTTTATGCGGCGCGTGGAGTTAATTCCCCAAACGAGATCGACGATGGTCTGCAGCGCCTGTTGCCACCAGTCGAGTTGTTGGGCGCGGCTCAGGCTGCCGTGCTGCTGGCAGACGCTATTACTGCGAATAAAAAGATTTGCATCGTGGCTGACTACGACTGCGATGGCGCGACCGCGTGTGCCGTTGCACTGCGCGGCTTGAAGCTGCTGGGCGCTAGCAATGTCACCTACCTCGTACCCGACAGGGTGATTGACGGCTACGGCCTGACCGCACCGATTGCAGAGCGCGTCAAGACACTGGGTGCCGATTTGCTGGTGACGGTTGATAACGGCATCGCCAGCTTTGACGGCGTGGCACGCGCCAGGGCACTCGGGATGCAGGTGCTGGTAACCGACCATCATTTACCAGCGCTGAAGGACGGGCTTGTCGTGCTGCCCGATGCCGATGTCATCGTCAACCCCAACCAGCCCGGCTGCACCTTTGAGAGCAAGTCGATAGCCGGCGTTGGCGTGATGTTTTATGTGCTGCTGGCGCTGCGGGCAGAGTTGCGTACGCGCGGTGTTTTTAATGCCCAAAATCAACCGCGTATTGATGTGCTGTTGCCGCTGGTCGCTTTGGGCACAGTTGCCGATGTCGTGAAGCTGGATGCCAACAACCGTCGCCTGGTAGCGCAAGGCCTCAAGCGCATCCGCGCTGGTCACTTGCAGGCCGGGCTAGCCAGCCTGTTCACGGCAGCGGGCCGCAAAGCCAACGTCGCCACCACTTTTGATTTTGGCTTTGCGCTGGGCCCGCGCATCAATGCCGCCGGGCGCTTGAGCGACATGAGCTTGGGCATTGAATGCCTGCTGACCGACGATGCGGGCCGGGCCGACGAGCTGGCGTACACGCTGGACGGCATCAACCGTGAACGCCGCGATATTGAAGCCGGTATGCGCGAGCAAGCGCAAGTGGCGGCTGACGCGATGATCGACGAGCAAGACGAACCACCGCCTGCCATTTCAATATTCGATGCCGACTTTCACGAAGGCGTGGTCGGCATCGTGGCCTCGCGCATCAAGGACAAACTGCATCGCCCCACCTTTGTATTTGCCGCCAGCCAGGCACCCGGCAAAGCGCATGAGCTGAAAGGCTCGGGCCGGTCAATTCCAGGCTTTCACTTGCGTGATGCACTTGACCTGGTGGCCAAGCGCTGCCCCGGCGTGTTGCTGCGCTTTGGCGGCCACGCCATGGCAGCGGGCTGCACGATTAAGGAAGAGCACTTTGAGCAGTTTGAATTTGCACTGCAACAGGTTGCCAGTGAATGGCTGGATGCCGCCACCTTGATGCGCTGCATCGCCACAGACGGCCCGCTGGCCGCCGAGTACCGCCGCACCGACATCGTCGATACCCTGCACAAAGAGGTCTGGGGCCAAGGCTTTGCAGCACCGACTTTCAGTGAAGAAGTCGAGGTGGTGTCACAGCGACTGGTGGCTGAAAAACACCTGGCACTCAAGCTCAAGCATCAGGGGCAGCTAGTTGATGGCATCTGGTTTGGCCATACCGAGCCACTGCCCGCCAAGGTCAAGCTGGCCTTCCGGCTGGATGCGGACGAGTGGCAGGGCGTGCGCAGGGTACGGTTTTTGGTTGAAGCGGCTGAAATTTAGCCAAACGCGGTCAAAAACAGGCCTTTTTCACTTCAAAAAATAGCCAGAAGGCCCTGTTTATGGTCGTAACAAGCTAGTAAATTAATAGCAACTTCAAGTCACCATTGACTCCCTCTCAGCTCACCAGCTCGTACCCACCGCGCGTCTGATTGGACTTTTGTCCGATGGCCAGTGTGCATGGAAGACTACGCAGCAGGCCTGCGCTTGAGAAGAAGATGATGGCTTCACCCCAACCATTGAAGGAGCGTCCCATGAACACCATCATCTACATCGTCGGCCTAGTCGTCGTGATCGGTTTTTTACTGTCTTATTTCGGTTTTCGCTAAACCACCCAGCTTGCTTGGTGGTCAACGACGTGCTGTTTGAAACATAGTCATAAAAGACTATTCAGAGGGCGATAGCAACCCAAATTCATTTTGGTCAAGTGAGAAGGCTGTATTCGCCACCACGCTCCAGCGCCTTTTGGTAAGCACCCCTAGCGTGGATACGCTTCAAATAGTCCATCAACTTTGGTCGGCTTGAATCCAGCCCGCCGTGCGCTGCGGCGGGCTCAATCGGAAAGCTCAACTGGATGTCAGCTGCGGAAAATTCCTCCCCTGCAAACCAGGTACTTTTGCCCAGCTCGCTTTCAAGGTAGTCCAGATGCGTTTTGAGCTGCGGCGTGATGAAGCTGCTTTTGGTTTTTGCCGATATGGCTTTGGCAATCGGCTTGACGAAAAACGGCATCGGTGATCTTTCAATCTTGTCGAAGATCAGTTTGAGCAGCAGCGGTGACATCAGCGAGCCTTCAGCATAGTGCAGCCAGTAGCGGTAGCGCAGATAGGCGGGCATGCCTGGCGCGGGTGACAGCGTGGCGCAAGAGTCGGCGTTGCCGTACATCTCCACCAGGTACTCGACAATCGCGCCGGATTCGGCCAGCGTCAAATCACCGTCGGTCAGCACTGGCGATTTCCCGAGTGGGTGAATGGCCCGCAGCTCGGGCGGTGCCAACATGGTTTTGGCATCGCGCTGGTAACGCTTGATCTCATACGGCACGCCCAGCTCTTCAAGCAGGCACAGCACGCGCTGCGAGCGGGAATTGTCCAGGTGGTGGACAACGCGATCATGTGCAAGCCTTATGGGGTGTTGTAGCCGCCATTGTGCAACGGGTCTGCATGAAAACGACCCAAGGCCTAAAATAGCTCGGTGACCACATCCATCCTGCCAACTCCTGCCGCCAGTACATCCGGAATCCCGTCATCCGGAATCCGGAATGCCGACCTGCACTGCCACTCGGTGGTGTCTGACGGCACCTTGACCCCGGAGGCCCTTGCAGAACGAGCAGCGGCCAACGGCGTTGAACTCTGGGCGCTGACTGACCACGACGAAATCGGCGGCCAGCACCGCGCCGCGCTTGCTGCCAAAGCCAACGGTATGCGTTACCTGACGGGTACCGAAATATCAGTGACGTTTGCCAATGAAACCGTACACATCGTCGGCCTCGGGTTTGACCCTGACGATGCCGAGATGGTGCAGGGCTTGCACAAAACGCGCGGTGGCCGGCAAGAGCGGGCACTTGAGATGGCTGAAGGCCTGGCCAAAGTCGGCATCAAGGGCGCTTATGAAGGCGCGCTTAAATTTGTAGCCAATCCACAGTTGATTTCACGTACACACTTTGCGCGCTTTTTGGTTGAAAGCGGTGTGTGTAAAGGAACCCACGAAGTCTTTCGCAAGTACCTAACTGAAGGCAAGCCCGGCTATGTGCTGCACCGTTGGGCCAGCCTGCGCGATGCGGTGCAGTGGATCACCAAAGCCAAGGGTATGGCCATCATTGCGCACCCGGCGCGTTACAGGTTTACACCGAATGAAGAGTACGCACTGTTCACCGAATTCAAGGCCCACGGCGGGCAAGGTGTTGAAGTCGTCACTGGCAGCCACACCGCTGCCGAGTATGTGAAGTACGCCGAAACGGCCAAGGAGTTTGGCCTGGCTGCGTCGCGTGGCAGTGACTTCCACAGCCCCGATGAAAGCCATACCGACCTGGGCACGCTGCCGTTTTTGCCGGGTGGTTTGACCCCCGTCTGGGAACTGCTGGCGGACCGCATCCAGTGATTTTCAAATGGCCCAGTTTTTTGAAGTCCACCCCCACAACCCGCACACCCGCCTGCTCAAGCAGGCGGTAAGCTTGCTTGAGCGCGGTGGCATAGCAGCGGTACCCACTGATTCAAGTTACGCGCTGGTCTGCCATCTGGACGACAAGGCCGCTGCCGACAGCCTGCGCCGCATTCGTGGTGTGGACGACAAGCACCACCTGACGCTGCTGTGCCGTGACCTGAGCGAGCTGGCCAACTACGCACGGGTAGACAACAAACAGTTTCGCCTGTTAAAAGCGGCAACCCCTGGCCCCTACACCTTCATCCTGGAAGCCAGCAAGGAAGTACCGCGCCGCCTGAGCCACCCGCAGCGCAAAACGATTGGCCTGCGAGTGCCCGAGCACAAAACGCTGCAAGCGCTGCTGGCCCTGCACGGCGCGCCACTGCTGGCCACCACCCTGATCCCGCGCGGTGCCACAGAGCCACTCAATGATGCGCAGGAGATTCGTGATCTGCTCGAGCATGAACTGGCTGCTGTGATTG
Source organism: Polaromonas sp. (assembly GCA_046593295.1). Taxonomy (GTDB): domain Bacteria; phylum Pseudomonadota; class Gammaproteobacteria; order Burkholderiales; family Burkholderiaceae_C; genus Polaromonas. The sequence goes on from JBKJOH010000113.1 coordinate 15,563, forward strand.
ACGCAGGTGCCTGCCACCAACAGCCGACGACTGTGATTGATTTGACGGGAATGGGCGGCGGCGGCGAGGCAGTCGTCACACGCCTGGGGCGCGGGGATGTGGCGGCCCTGGGCCTTTAGTCGGGACGAAGCCCCGGGTGTGCCAATGCCTACCAGCCGGGGCCGCGGAACCGGCTTTGCCGGGCCGCAGGCGCAGCGCCCCCGAGGGGCTGGAGCCTGCGGCTCCAAAGCTGCCTGCGCAGCTTTGGACAGGCGACAGAGGCGAAGCGTCCCGCGAGCCGCGGCCTGCAAGGCCTCGGGAGCTACACGCAGTGAGCGACCGTGGGGGCCTTAACCCTCGGGCCGGACGGCATACGCGGCCAG
>JBKJOH010000057.1:0-4716 GCA_046593295.1 Polaromonas sp.
GGCAGCATAGGCGCGATGCAGCAAGGCAGCGCAGACCGCTATTTCCAGGAAGCCACCACTGGCAACCCGAACGCCGACAAGCTGGTACCCGAGGGCATTGAGGGCCGTGTGCCCTACAAAGGCTCGATGGTCACCATCATCTTCCAAATGGCCGGCGGCCTGCGCGCCAGCATGGGCTACTGCGGCTGCGCCACGATTGACGACATGCAAAACAAGGCCGAGTTTGTCGAAATCACGACCGCCGGCATCCGCGAAAGCCACGTCCACGACGTGCAGATCACCAAAGAAGCGCCGAATTACCGGGCAGAGTAAGTGCTTTGAGCCCCAGACACCCTTTTGCAATGGTGATCCGATGACGATCCGCTGGCATAGCCCCGGCGAGCCCGCACGGCAGTTGCCTGCGGAGCACGAACAAATACTCGCATCGATCGTGCATAGGGCTGCTGGCCTCGCGCCATATCATCCGGCCTTGTCGTTTGATATGGATGTACTGGGCCGCAGTGACTCGAATTTGGATCTGGTGACGCATCTGAAAACCACTCAGCCCGTCACGCACCTCAACGTCTCCGGTCGGGACTGTGTCATGCACCTGTCTCAAACCGAAGAGCACTTGTTCGGGGTTTTGGAGCCCGAGCCTGGGCTGGATATTCGAACTGCCACTTACGGTGCGTACAAAGCCTTGCTGAAGGTCAGCCGGGACATGGGAAAGCCACATTTGCTTCGGCTGTGGAATTTCATGCCGCACATCACCGCTCTTGAAAATGGCGATGAACGTTACCGTCTTTTCAATACGGGCAGACGCGAGGCCTTGCTTGAAGAGGCTTATCTGACTACCTACGAGGCACCCGCGGCCTGTGCGCTGGGAACCCATCGGGGAGCTTTCAAGATAGCCTTTCTGGCTGCAACCCGGGCGGGCACACCTATTGAAAATCCGCGTCAGATCAGTGCCTTTGACTACCCCAAAGACTATGGTCTCAATCCACCGATTTTCTCAAGAGCGACCTGGTATGCCCAAGGCAGCGAGCAGGATATTTTATTTTTGAGTGGTACGGCCAGTATTGTTGGCCACCAGAGTCGGCATCCCGGGGATGTGAGCCTGCAAACGCATGAGACCTTAAAGAATATTCAAGCCGTGTTGCAGCAGGCCAATCGGCTCGCTGGTCGCGCCTGCTGGGCGACGAAAAATTTGCGCGGGCAGGTTTTTGTTCGCAACCGCGCCGACCAGCCCATCATCGAGGCCATTCTCAAAAAGCATGAACTGGTCAATTTCACCTACCTGCATGCCGACATCTGCCGCGCCGAGCTGCTTGTCGAGATTGAAGCCTATGCCCATTTATAACGCTCCTTTGATTGGGCAAATGCTCTTATGACCCACCAGAAAATCCTCATTCTCGATTTTGGCTCGCAAGTCACGCAGCTGATTGCCCGCCGCGTGCGTGAGGCGCATGTATTTTGTGAAGTCCACCCCTGCGATGTGACAGACGACTGGGTGCGTGACTACGCCAAAGACGGCAATCTGAAGGGCATCATCCTCTCTGGCAGCCATGCCAGCGTGACTGAAGACACGACTGACCGCGCCCCGCAAGCGGTGTTTGAACTGGGCCTGCCGGTGCTGGGCATTTGCTACGGCATGCAAACCATGGCGCAGCAATTGGGCGGCAAGGTAGAAACAGGTTTGACGCGCGAGTTTGGCTCTGCCGATGTGCGCGCTCGTGGCCATACCGCGCTGCTCAAAGACATTGCTGATTACACGACGCCCGAAGGGCAGGGCATGCTCAAGGTCTGGATGAGCCATGGCGACAAGGTGACTGAGATGCCGCCGGGCTTCAAGCTCATGGCTTCGACCGATTCGTGCCCGATTGCCGGCATGGCGGATGAAGCGCGCCACTTTTACGCGGTGCAATTTCACCCAGAAGTCACGCACACCAAGCAGGGAGCAGCCATCCTCAATCGTTTTGTGCTGGGCATCTGCGGCACGCAACCCGACTGGATCATGGGCGACTACATTGCCGAGGCGGTCGAAAAAATCCGCCAGCAGGTGGGTGATGAAGAGGTCATTCTGGGGCTGTCGGGCGGCGTTGATTCGTCGGTTGCAGCCGCGCTGATACACCGCGCCATCGGCGACCAGCTGACCTGCGTGTTTGTCGATCACGGCCTGCTTCGCCTGAATGAAGGCGACATGGTGATGGACATGTTTGTTGGCAAGCTACATGCCAAAGTCATTCGCGTTGATGCCGCCGACCAGTTTTTAGGCCACCTTGCAGGCGTGAGTGAACCTGAAGCCAAGCGCAAGATTATTGGCCGCGAATTCGTTGAGGTTTTCAAGGCAGAGGCAGCCAAACTGAAAGCGGCCAATGCGTCCTCCAAGGGCGCAGCAGAAGTCCGCAGCGTCAAAGGCGCGAAGTGGCTGGCCCAGGGCACGATTTACCCGGACGTGATCGAGTCTGGCGGCGGCAAAAACAAAAAAGCCGTCAGCATCAAAAGCCATCACAACGTCGGTGGTCTGCCCGAGCTACTGGGCTTGAAGCTGCTGGAGCCGCTGCGTGAATTGTTCAAAGACGAGGTGCGTGAACTGGGTGTGGCCCTCGGCCTGCCGCACGCTATGGTCTACCGCCACCCGTTCCCCGGCCCGGGCCTGGGCGTGCGCATTCTGGGCGAAGTCAAAAAAGATTATGCCGACCTGCTGCGCCGCGCTGATGCGATTTTCATTGAAGAGCTGCACAACTTTAAAGACGACACAGGCAAAAGCTGGTACGACTTGACCAGCCAGGCTTTCGTGGTGTTTTTGCCGGTCAAAAGCGTCGGCGTAATGGGTGATGGCCGCACCTACGACTACGTGGTCGCCCTGCGCGCCGTGCAAACCAGCGACTTCATGACAGCCGACTGGGCCGAGCTGCCTTACGCGCTGCTCAGACAAGTATCAGGCCGCATCATCAATGAAGTGCGCGGCATCAACCGCGTGACCTACGACGTCAGCAGCAAGCCGCCTGCGACTATTGAGTGGGAATAGCATTCAACCGATACATGCAGATAAGTTGAATTTAATAGCAAAAAACGGCCATTTTTAACCCCTAAAAAATCCTCTAGCCCAATCAATACGGGCGTGACAAGCTATCAATAAAGTAGCGCCATGAGTGACGAAATTTTTATGCACCTCGCGCTTGCCGAGGCCCAAGCAGCAGCGGCAGCCGGTGAAGTGCCCGTCGGTGCGGTGGTCGTGCGGCACGGCGAGGTGATAGCCACAGGCCGCAACGCGCCGATCGACAGCCATGACCCGACTGCTCATGCCGAGGTCAATGCCTTGCGTGCAGCGGCCAGGGTTTTGGGCAACTACCGGCTGGATGACTGCGAGCTATTCGTCACACTGGAGCCCTGCGCCATGTGCAGCGGTGCCATGCTGAACGCGCGGCTCAAGCGGGTGGTGTTTGGTGCGCTGAATGCGAAAACCGGGGCTGCGGGCTCTGTCATCAACCTGTTTGCCGAGGCACGGCTAAACCACCAGACAGCGTTGCAAGGCGGTGTGTTGGCTGATGAAAGTGCCGCAATACTGCAAACCTTTTTCAAGCAGCGCCGCAGGGAGTTATTGGGGTCTGACCCCAATAACCCAAACACCGCTGCGAAATTGGTGTCTGACCCCAATAACTCATACTCACAACCGTGAAAAAACATATTTACATCTATTCCCCCTCCAGCGCGGTGCGCGACAAGGCCAGCTTCAAGCGTGGCGTGAAGCGCCTCAGCGCCCTGGGCTATGAGGTTGAGGTGGACATCGCAGCCTTGGCCAAGCACCAGCGCTTTGCCGGAGACGACGACACCCGGCTGGCTGCCATCCACCGGGCAGCCGCCAGTGGCGCTGACGTGGCGCTTGTTTCACGTGGCGGTTACGGCTTGACGCGCATCCTGCCCGCCATTCATTACAAGGCGCTGGCCAAAGCTGCTCACGCGGGTATGCGTTTCGTGGGCTTGAGCGATTTCACCGCCTTGCAACTGGCTTTGCTGGCCAAAACTGACGCAGTCAGCTGGGCGGGGCCGGCACTCGGCGAAGACTTTGGCACAGAAGCTGCGCCTGACGACATCATGCAAGCCTGTTTTGACGACCTCATCACCGGGCAAGGCGAGGGAACTGGCTGGCAATTGCCCAAGGCCAGCGCGCCATCCGCTATGGATTCAGTAGCTGGAAACGCCCGTAAACAGGGCGCTACAGACGATTTTATGGTCAAAAATGCGACTCTTTGGGGTGGCAACCTGGCGGTTTTGACATCGCTGATCGGAACGCCTTACCTGCCCCAAATCAAGGGCGGCATATTGTTTATTGAAGATGTCGGTGAGCACCCGTATCGGGTCGAGCGGATGTTGACCCATTTGTTGCACGCCGGGGTGCTGGCCCAGCAAAAGACGATTATTTTTGGCCAGTTCAGCAACTACAAACTGGTGCCAGGGTATGACAGCGGCTTTGGGCTGGCGGCGGTAGCCAGCAGGCTGCAAAGCCAGGTCAAGGCCAGGGTGCTAACGGGGTTGCCGTTTGGTCATGTGGCGACAAAAGTGCTGTTGCCAGTGGGAGCGTCTGTCACGCTCGCGGTGGAGGAGCGGGATGCGTTTATTTTGTGGGGACACCAGCACTGAGCACAAACTCAGCGGCTTTTAAAACTCGCTTTGCGCATCAGGCTTGCAGGTAGCAAGCCCTTGAACCTGCCACTGATGGCGGCAATTTTTTCC
>JBKJOH010000224.1:0-18328 GCA_046593295.1 Polaromonas sp.
TGACGGTGGCCGACGAAATTGAAAACGCACTGTGCTATTACGAAGCGACTTTTCTGCGCGAGATACCCAAGCTCTATGCCAACCTGGAGCGTGAGCTGGGCAACCACCCGGTGCACAGCTTTCTGCGCATGGGCCAATGGATAGGCGGCGACCGCGACGGCAACCCCAACGTCAGCGCCGACACGCTCAACTACGCGCTGGCCCGGCAGGCCGAAGTTGCCTTGCGCCACTACCTGACCGAGGTGCATTTTCTGGGTGGCGAGCTGTCGCTATCCGCCATGCTGGTAGATATCAGCCCCGAGATGCAAGCGCTGGCCGAAAGCTCGCCAGACACCAACGAGCACCGCCAAGACGAACCCTACCGCCGCGCACTGACGGGCGTGTACGCGCGCCTGGCCGCCACCCTCAAAAGCCTGAGCGGTGGCGATGCCGCACGCCACGCGGTTGCACCGCAAAATCCTTATGCCAGACCAGAAGATTTTTTGGTCGACCTGCGCACCATAGCCGCATCACTGCGTGCCAACCACGGCGAGGCATTGATCGCCCAGCGCCTGCACCCGCTGATTCGTGCGGTTGATGTGTTTGGCTTTCACCTTGCCACCGTCGATTTGCGCCAAAGCTCTGACAAGCACGAAGAAGTCGTGGCCGAGCTGCTGGCCGTAGCCCGAGTAGCGCCCGCTTACGCAAGCCTTGACGAATTCGCCAAGCGCGCGCTGTTGATGCGCCTGCTCAATGACGCACGACCACTGCGCGTGGTGGGCAGCCACTACTCAGCCCATGCACAGGGCGAGCTGGCGATTTTTGAAGCCGCACTCACAGCACGCGCCCGCTTTGGCAAAGAGGCGATTCGCCACTACATCATCAGCCACACCGAAACCGTCAGTGATTTGCTTGAAGTGCTGCTGCTGCAAAAAGAAATCGGTTTGTTCAAAGGTATTTTGGAAGATAACGCAACCAACGACCTCATAGTCGTGCCGCTGTTTGAAACCATTGAAGACCTGCGTAACGCGGCGCCCATCATGCGCGAGTTTTATGCGCTGCCCGGCATTGCGCAACTCGTCAAACGCAGCGGCGCAGAGCAGGACATCATGCTCGGCTACTCAGACAGCAACAAGGACGGCGGCATTTTCACCAGCAACTGGGAGCTGTACCGCGCCGAGATTGCACAGGTGGAATTGTTTGATGAGCTAGCGAACTCTCATAATATTCAGTTGCGCATGTTCCACGGCCGTGGCGGCACGGTAGGCCGTGGCGGTGGCCCCAGCTACCAGGCCATTCTGGCGCAACCGCCAGGCACGGTGCGCGGGCAAATTCGTTTGACCGAGCAAGGCGAAGTGATTGGGTCCAAATACGCCAACCCCGAAATCGGCAGGCGCAACTTGGAGACGCTGGTAGCCGCCACGCTGGAGGCCACGCTGCTGCAACCCACCAAGCCAGCCACCAAAGCTTTCCTGCAAGCCGCAGCAGAAATCTCTAGCACCAGCATGGCCGCCTACCGGGCGCTGGTGTACGAGACCCCCGGCTTCACCGAATACTTTTTCGACTCAACCCCCATCCGCGAGATTGCCGAGCTCAACATCGGCTCACGCCCAGCTTCCCGCAAGGCCATGCAAAAAATCGAAGACCTGCGTGCCATACCCTGGGGCTTTAGCTGGGGCCAGTGCCGCCTGACACTGCCCGGCTGGTACGGCTTTGGCTCGGCCATTGCGCAGTATCTGGCCGCAGGCAAAACAGCCGCAGAGAAAAAAGAAGCGCTGACTGTGCTGCAAAAAATGTACAAGCAGTGGCCCTTCTTCAGCACCCTGCTCAGCAACATGGACATGGCACTGGCCAAGAGCGACCTGGCACTGGCATCACGCTATTCAGAGCTGGTGGCCGACGCAAAATTGCGCAAGAAAATCTTCACCGCGATTGAGCTGGAGTGGCACCGCACGGTCGATGCACTGGCGCAAATCACCGGCGAAAAACACCTGCTAGCCGGCAACGCAGCGCTAAAGCGCTCCATACGCCACCGCTTTCCCTACATAGACCCGCTGAACCACCTACAGGTAGAACTGATACGCCGCTACCGCGAAGGCCAAACCGACGCTAGAGCGCAGCGCGGTATTCATATCTCGATTAATGGAATTGCGGCTGGGTTGCGCAATACCGGCTAGAGAATTAGAGCACTATCGAATTAATAGCTGGTAACGCCCGTTTTTATTGGGCTACAGGCCTTTTTTATGCTGAAAATGGCATTTTTTGACCTCTACGAGTCGATTTTGGATAGATACACCCCCACCCACCAACTGTAGGCCCCGTCCTATAGCAAGTTCGGCATCGTCTGATGTCTTTTACACGGCTATCTCCGTAGGATGAAAAGTTGGTCGTGTGCAGGGTTGCCACGCCTCCATCCCGTTTCGAAACCTCTTCAGCCCCGGAGCTAGACACCATGACGACATTTACCAATACCCGTTCTCTTAACACTTCGCAGGGCAGTGGCTCGCCTGATTTTGTTTCGTCTGATACGGCGGCACTTGCGTCGCACATGAGCGAGTGCGCCAAAACCCGAAGCCGGTTTTTCGGCCTGCACGCAGCGCTGGAATTTGCACATGCCCTGCTCACGCCGCGCATGGTGACTGCCGCAGCAGTCATTGCAGCAGTCATTGCAGTGGTTTTGCTGGTCTCGACGGGCATCGTCTGACGGTGTGCTTGCTTCCGTACTTAACAAGCTCGACAGCCTAAGTCTTTACGCTAGGGAAATTTTAGGTAGTGGTTCGGGCGAATCTGAACCGCTCATACGTGCCGAGCTTTTTGGTGCGCAGCGTTTTGAGCAGCATGGCCGCAGCTTGGCTGAGGCGCAGCCTATCCAGAAAAGCACCCGGCGGTCAGAAGGCATTTTTGCCCCTTACATAGGCTCGTCATTTTTCCCGCGTGTGCATGAAAATATCGCGACGTTGCGGCAAGCCTATGACTACGTTGCCGCCATTTCGCAAAGCGGCCAGTACGTCACGCCCGCAGCTGTTTGGCTGCTGGATAACTTTCACTTGGTCGAGGCACAGCTACAGCAAATTCACGAAGGCGTGCCGCGCCGCTACTATGCCGACCTGCCCAAGCTGACGGACAAACCGCTTGAAGGTCTGCCCCGCGTTTATGGCATTGCCTGGGCTTACGTGGCGCACACCGACAGCGTGCTCGACCCATTGTTATTTACGGCCTTTCTCAATGCCTATCAGGAAGTCAGCGAACTCAACCTTGGTGAGCTATGGGCCATGCCGACCACGCTGCGCGTGGTGTTGCTTGAAAACCTGCGCCGGGTAGCTGACCAGATTGCCGATGGCAAAGCCGCGCGTGAAGCCGCCCATGCAGTGTGGGACAGCAAAGGCACCTTGCGCGATGACGACCTGGATGACCTCTTGCTGCTGATGCAAAGGCGCGGTTTAGGGCGTAATTTTTTGACCCAGTTATGGCAGCGTATGCCAGACCATCCAGCCGACGCATCAGCCAGCCTGGTGCGCTGGACGCAGGCGCATTGCCCCAACGGGCTGGCGCTGATTGAAGCCAGCCAGACGGTCCAAGTGTCGGCCACCCTGACCATCAGCAACATCATCGACAGCCTGCGACTGATTGGCCAGCTGGAGTGGATTGAGTTGATAGAACCCGTCAGCCGTTCGCTGCGGGTGCTTGGCCAGTCGCCCAACTTTGCAATGGAAAGCGAAGGCACGCGCCAGCAGATCACGCAGGCCATGGAAAAGATGGCGCGTGACACGGGCGTGTCTGAACTGGCGGTAGCGAACGCCGTAGTGCAGTGCGCGAGAGGCTGTGCGGCAACGCATACCCAAACAGACAACGACAGTGGCCAGGACACAGCCGCCTACCACCTGATTGGCCCGGGCAAAAACGCCCTGCTGGCTTCTTTACAAAATCAGCTTGACGGCGAAGGCAAATCACCCGTCAGCCAATCACCATTACAAGTACGCTCACGATGCTTGATGGCGTACTTGTTTGCGCTGGCGCTGGGCACATTGGCCGTGCTGGCTTTGACGGCGCGGGCTACGCACGGTGAGCCGCATCTGCACTTAGACCACTTGGCAAGCTGGCCTGCGTGGATTGCATTGATGCTCATGGTGCTGCCTGCATCAGAAGCGGTAGCGGCCTTGATACACCGCGTGATTGCCGAGTCAACCCGCGTCAAGTCCATGCCCCGGTTGGACTTTTCGTGTGGCATTGCGCCTGAGCACCGCGTGCTGGTGGTGATGCCGTGCATGTTGACATCCAGCCGCTCAACGTGCGAGCTCGCCGAGCGGCTGCGCCTGCACTGGCTGGCCAACCCGGAGAACAACGCGCAGTTTGCGCTGCTTACCGACTGGGCCGATGCAGACCAGGCATCCATGCCCGCAGACAATGCCCTGCTGAAAGAAGCCATTGCGCAAGTCAATGCACTCAACATTGAATACCCCACAGCAGAGGCCATAACAAATGAAACCCCGCGCTTTCTGGTCATTCACCGCTCACGCGTCTGGTGCAGTACCGAAGCCCGCTGGATAGGCTGGGAACGCAAACGCGGCAAGCTTGAATCGCTGATCCGCTACATCGTTGAAGAGCATCAAAACAGCACGCCACGTCATATCGTGCATAGCACCGCATCCAAGGCCTACGCAGGCGACTTTCACTTTGCCGATGGCATGGTTTTAGCGCCAGACATTCGCTACCTCCTCACGCTCGACAGCGACACTGGCCTGCCGCCCGCCGCTCTGCGCGAGCTGGTGTCGATTGCCGCGCACCCATTGAACGCGCCGCATATCGACAAAACCACGGGCCGCGTCACGAGGGGCTACGGCGTCTTGCAGCCGCGGGTGGTTACGCCCTTGCCGCCGCTTGAAGAGCGCTCGCCTTTTCACACCCTGTTTGCCGGCCAGTACGGTATTGACCCGTACAGCAGCGGCACGTCTGATTTGTACCAGGACTTGTTTGGCCTGGGCACCTTCACCGGCAAGGGTTTGCTCAATGTGCAGGCCGTTTACGCAGTGCTGGATCAGCGCTTTGCAGATGAGTCCGTCCTCAGCCATGACCTGCTTGAAGGCACGATTGCGCGCTGCGCTTATGTGAGCGACGTGGTGCTGGTCGAAGACCACCCGCACCACTCGGGCGTGGACGCTTCGCGCCTGCACCGCTGGACGCGCGGCGACTGGCAATTGCTGCCGCTGATGTGCAAGCCCGCGCGCTACGGTATTGACAAACTCGGCCTCTGGAAAATGCTCGACAACCTGCGGCGCTCGCTGGTGCTACCTAGCTCTCTTGCCTTGCTGGTGTGGGTTATTTTTACCGGCGCACTGCCGATTTCAAAAGCCATTGCCGTGGTGCTGGCTGCCTTTTTGACGGGGCCGCTGCTGGGTGCGCTTGCAGGCCTGGTACCCACACGCAGCCGCATTGTGCTGCTGCACTTTTTTCATATCGGTATGGTCGAGTTGTGGCATGCGTTTGCAGCCAGTGCGTGGTTGTTTACGCAACTGGCGGTCAAGACTGGCCTGTTGCTCGATGCGATTGGGCGCACGCTGTGGCGGCTGTTTGTAAGCCGCAAACACCTGCTGCAATGGACGACTGCGGCGCAGGCGCAGGCTGCGGCAAAATATTCACTGGCCTCGTTTGCGCGCAGGCATTGGCTGGTATCGCTGGTGTGTGTGGCGCTTGCTGCGGTGGCGGCAATACCAGCGTCAGGCAGCCCCTACCCGGTTGCGGGTGTGACACTGTTTTTGATCTGGGCACTGGCACCAATTGCCGCGTGGTGGGCCAGTTGCCCGCCCCGGCAACCCCGGGCCAGCCGCATCAACGCCGACGAAAGAGCCTACCTGCTGGAACTGGCGCGCGACACCTGGCGCTTTTTTGAACACTGCGTTGGCCCGCAAGACAACTACCTGCCACCAGACAACCTGCAAATTGACACCGAGCCAACGCTGGCACACCGCACATCACCAACCAACATTGGCCTGTACTTGCTGTCTGTTGCCTGCGCGCGGCAATTTGGCTGGATCACGACCACCGAGCTGGTCAACCGCCTGCAGGCCACGCTGGCAACGCTAGAGCGCCTGCCCAAACACGACGGGCATTTGTTCAACTGGTACCAGACCGAAACGCTGGATGTATTGCTACCCGCTTACGTGTCCACTGTTGACAGCGGCAACCTGGCGGGCCACCTGCTGGCCGTGGCCGGTAGCTGCAATGCCTTGGCGCGCAAGGCCGACAGCACGATGGACGAAAAACGTGCGCTGGCCTTGATTGCCGTGCAGTGCAATGCCCTGTGCATGGGCATGAACTTTCGTGGCTTGTATAGCGCCAAGCGGCATCTGTTTCATATCGGCTTGCGCGTGCAAAGCCAAGTGCTGGATGCCAGCTACTACGACCTACTGGCATCTGAGGCGCGCCTGGCAAGCTTTTTGGCCGTTGCCAAGGGCGACGTACCGCGCCGTCACTGGATGGCGCTGGGTCGCGTCTTCCTGTCGGTCGGTGTAACGCCGGGGCTCAAGTCGTGGGCGGGCTCGATGTTTGAATACCTCATGCCGTCGCTGGTCATGCAAGAGCCTGATAACGGCTTGCTGCGTATGTCGGGCAGTGCAGCGGTCGCCGAGCAGCAGGTGTTTGGCCACCAGCAAGGCCAGCCCTGGGGCATATCAGAGTCAGCCTATCTTGCGCAAGACCACTCGCTGGTCTATCAATATTCACCCTTCGGCGTGCCGCGCCTGGCACTGCGCCGCACCCCCGCCGCCGAGCATGTGGTGGCACCCTACGCCAGCGTGATGGCGACCATGTTTGCGCCACATGAAGCAGTTATCAACCTGCGTCGGCTGGAGAGATTGCAAAGCCGTGGCAATGATAAATTCCAGTTTGGCTTTATGGACGCGATTGACTTCACCGCCTCGCGCCAACCTAACGAAGAACCTTTCAGCGTGGTCAAAAACTACATGGCGCACCACCAGGGCATGTCGCTGGTGGCGCTGTGCAATGTGCTGTGCGGTCAAGCACCACAGCGCTGGTTTTCTGACGCTCCGCTGGTGCGGGCTTTTGAGTCGCTTTTGCATGAGCGCTGCCCACGGCAAATCATCAGTTCGGCCAATCCGCGCAGCCTGCCTGACCTTGCTGAGGACCGGCAGGCCAACGCATTCCAGCCGCGCAAAATCGACCCGCTGGCAAAGCAGTGGCAGCCCACGCACCTGCTGTCAAACGGTCAGTACAGCGTGGCACTGCGGGCCAATGGTGCTGGTGTCAGCAGATGGAAAAATCACAACATCAGCCGCTGGCGCGACGACTTGCTGCGCGACCAGTACGGCACCTTTGTGTATGTCCGGCCACAGGGCGATGGCCCGGTTAGCTCACTCACATCACACCCCGCGCCGCACCCGCGCTGGCACTACACGGCACGCTTTCTGGCCGACCGGGTACTTTTCAAAAGCAAATCGAATGAGCTGGAAACCACAACAACGGTGCTCGTCAGCCCCGAAGACGACACCGAACTGCGTACCGTCACCCTGCATAACCTGGGCAAGTCGACCATCACCTATCAAGTGATTTCATGCTTTGAAGTAGCGCTGGCCCAAGCGCGCGCTGACGAGGCGCACCCGGCTTTTTCAAACCTGTTTATTGAAACCGCATGGCGCCCCGAGTGGCGCGCCATGCTGGTCTCGCGTCGCCCGCGCCTGCATGGTGATGCGGCATTGTCAGCTGCGCATTTTCTGGCTGAGGCAGATGCCCACATCGTCAGCGTTGACTGCACCGCAGACCGACGTACCTTTCTCGGGCGTAACCGTGAGCGCGCGCAACCTGCGCTTGACAAACAGGCGTGGTTGAATACATCTACCCCCATCAATGGCCTTGACCCGGTGGCTTGCCTGCGCGTCACCGTGCGCATTGCGGCGGGCGAAATTGCGCACCTGAGCTTTGCGACTGCGACGGCGCAAAACAAAGAAGACCTGATTGCCCGCATCGACAAATATTTGCAGCCCATGCACGTTGATCGTGCCACCCGCATGGCGGCCACGCTGGCACAGGTGCGCCTGCGCGACTTAGGTATTGACGTGGATGAAAACGCCGCCCTGCAAGACCTGACCACCGCGCTGATGTATACCAGCCCGCGCGCTACGTCTCATGGCAAGCTTGATGCCGCCTCACCTACCCGGCCCGATGCCGCGCCCGTAGACCAGCGCCTGTTGTGGCGCTTTGGCATATCGGGCGACAAGCCCATCGTGCTGGTACGCATCCATTCGGGCGAAGGCTTGGGGCTGGTGCAGTCGCTGCTGCGCGCGCAGCCGTGGTGGAGCTTTGGCGGCCTGGCAACTGATGTGGTGGTTTTAAATAGCGAAGCCAACTCTTACCTGTTACCCCTGCAGCGTGAGATACAGGCGCAGCGTGACAGGCTGAACCAGAAGGTGCAGCACAGCTTTCCGCCCAGCGATGTAGCGGGCTTTTATTTGCTACGCGACCACGAGGTTTCAAGCACCGAAAAAACTGCGCTGGCAGCCCATGCTAGAGTGATTTTTACCGCCGATGGCAGGCCGCTGGAGACACAGGTCAGCGCACTGAGAGAGGTGTGGAGCCAGCAGCAGCGCGTTGCAGACAAAACGTCATCGCCGTCTTTGCTGTCTTTATCGTCCAGCGCTTCGTCCAGCGGTTCTGTGACTGCTGCCGCACCACCCCTTACGCCGCAGGGCCGGTTTGATGCAGCCACGGGCGAATTTATATTTGAAGTTGATGCGCAGCACCACCCGCCGCGCCCGTGGGTCAATGTCATATCGAACGCTAACTTTGGCTTTCAGGTTTCTGAAGCGGGCAGCGGCTACACCTGGGCCATCAACAGCCGCCTGCACCAGCTCACGCCCTGGAGCAATGACCCGGTGCAAGACCCGCGCTCCGAGCATTACCTGTTGCAGGATGTCGAGTCTGAACAATTGCTGCACCTCACGCCACAGCATGACAGCCGCACAGTGATCGCCCGTCATAAGGTACGCCACGGCCAGGGCTACAGTATTTTTGAAGCTACGCATGAGCGGCTTGAAATCAAAACCACTTTTTTCGCAGATACGGCGGACAGCGTCAAGCTGGTACATGTGCAACTGCGCAATGGCGGTACACGGAGCCGGCAGTTGCGGGCTCTGGCCATGGTGGAATGGCAAATGGGTGAGTCACTGGCCAATCGCCGCACGGTGCAAACCTGGAATAGCGCCGCCTCGCCCAATTTACCTGTGGTGATGGCGCAGCAACGCGAAACCCGCGCAGGTTTCGGTGGCGCTACCGCATTTTTGGCGCTCAAAGGTTTGCCCGGCCTGGTGCAATGGACTTGTGATCGCAGCGATTTTTTCGATAGCAAAGGCCAGCTCACATTGCCCAACACCTTGGGCCTGCGCCACGGCGGCGGGCTTGACCCCTGCGGCGCGGTCGCCAGCAATTTCAGCGTCGCTGCGGGCGAGCTGGTGAGCTTTACCTTTATGCTCGGCCACGCACCCGGTGCCGCCAGTGCAGAGCAGCTTGCACGCAACTGGTTGCAGGCGGATACAGCGCAGGCTACAGCCAAAGTCACACAATCATTAGCCACGGTCAAAGCATTCTGGTCAGACCTGCTCGGGCAGATTCAGGTACGCACGCCCGACCCGCTGTTTGACGCACTCGTCAACCGCTGGCTGCTGTACCAGACGCTCACTTCGCGCCTGTGGTCCAAGGCCGGTTTTTATCAGGCGGGCGGCGCGTTTGGCTTTAGAGACCAATTGCAGGACAGTATGGCCTTTGCGGTGCTTGACCCACAGCGGCTGCGCAGCCAAATTTTGCTCAATGCATCGCGCCAGTTTGCCGAGGGCGACGTGCAGCACTGGTGGCACGCACCCGGCGGCGAAGGCGTGCGCACGCACTTCAGCGACGACCTGCTGTGGCTGCCGTTTGCCTGCGCGCACTATATAGACGTGACAGGCGATGCAGCGGTGCTCGATGCGTCGGTGGCTTTTATCGAAGGCATCACCATCCCCGACGGCGCAGAAGATGCCTACTACACACCTGGGGTCAGCGAACAAACCGCATCGGTGTACGAACACTGCGCCCGCAGCATAGACCACAGCCTGGCAACCGGTACCCACGGCCTGCCGCTAATGGGCACAGGCGACTGGAACGACGGCATGAACCGCGTGGGCCATGAAGGCAAAGGCGAATCCGTCTGGCTGGCCTGGTTTTTATGCAGCGTGGTGGCCAGCTTTGCGCCACTGGCAAAAGCCAGGGGCGACACCGCACGCGCCGACAAATGGCTAAACGCTAGAGTCGGCTGGATAGAAGCCCTGCACACCCACGGCTGGGACGGCCAGTGGTTTAGACGCGCGTTTTTTGACAACGGCGCAGCGCTAGGTTCAGCCAGCAACGACGAATGCAAAATCGACCTGATTGCGCAAGCGTGGGCCGTGCTGTCGGGTGCATCGACCGACAAGTTCATACAGCCCGCCATGCAAGCGATGAACGAGCAACTCATTGATGCCGACAACAAAGACAGTAATAACGGAAACCTGCTGCGCCTGCTAACGCCACCATTTGAAAACTCGGCCAACAGCCCCGGCTACATCCAGGCCTACCCGCCCGGCGTGCGCGAAAACGGCGGCCAGTATTCACACGCCGCCGTCTGGGCCATGATGGCGCAAGCGATGACGGCCCCCAAAAACGGCAATAGCGACGCAGCCTGGGCCAGCTTTAAAGCCATCAGCCCCGCGCATCGCAGCCAGCACCCCACACAGGGGCCGCTGTATGAGCTGGAGCCCTATGTGCTGGCAGGCGACGTGTACAGCGCAGCACCCTACTTGGGCCGAGGCGGCTGGAGCTGGTACACCGGCTCGGCAGCATGGCTACACCGCGCAGCGCTAGAGACCCTGCTCGGCCTGAGTGTGCGACAAGGCGAGCTGAGCTTGTCCCCTAGAGTGCCATCGCACTGGCCGTCGTTTGAGATGGATGTGAAGCTGGGTGGCAAGCACCCCTGTGATGTAACGCTGCGCTGGCAGCGCAGTGGGGCTGTTGATACGAATGCTGAAGACGGCTTCAAGCCCGACCGGACGATTGCGCCCGGGGAAGTTGTGCGGCTTGCAGACTTGCCAGTTGGAGCAAAGCTGCTGGTTCAGGCGCCCGTTGACAGCAACGGAACGCTATTGAATTAATAGCTTCTCACGCCCTTTTCTATTGGGTTTCAGGACTTTTTAGAGGTTAAAAATAGCTTTTTTTCTTCACAGGTTGGTTTTCAGTCAATACACAAGCCATCGTTCGCAGTCATGCCGTCAATGTACGCTGGCGTACAGACTCAGCGAAGGTTTGCGCACGCACTTGCCGCTCGTAATCTTTACAACTCTTTAAAAAACCGGGGGCATCATGGCCATTCACCACGCAGCGTCGGGCGAGCTCATTGACATTTCCCCACTAGTGGGGGAGCTTAAAAACAGCATCACGATGACGCTTTACAAGTCTGCACATCTTGAAGTGTTCCGCATGGTGCTTCTGTCCGGCAAGGTCATGGCCGCTCACCGTGTGACGGGTGAAATCACGGTTCAATGTATTGAAGGCCAAGTGGAGTTCACGTCGCCAAGTGGAGTTCTGCCGTTACGCAAAGCAAGCTTGCTATGCCTTGCTGGTGGCGAGATGCATTCGCTCAAGGCGATTGAAGATTCATCGGTGTTGGTTACTTTGCTGTTTACCAAATGACAGCTGAAATTGCCGCGACCGATGCCGTCAAAAGCGTTGCAGCCCAACCCGTGGCTGAAGACGACGGCCCCTTGTCACCGTGGTGGTTGCGCACCATATTGATAGTGATGGTGGTGGGCTTTACCGGGCTCGCTACGGTGACGCATTTGGCCTACCGCAATGCGCCGCCGATACCTGCGCAGGTCGTGGACACGCAGGGCAAAACCGTTATGACGGCTGAAGACATTCTGGATGGGCAGACGGTGTTTTTGCGTTATGGCCTGATGGCCAATGGCAGCATCTGGGGACATGGTGCCTTACTCGGCCCTGACTACGCCGCCGAGGCGCTGCACCGCATCGGCGAGCACACGGCTGAAGCGATTGCACTGCAAAACTACCGCAAACCGCTGAATGCGCTAACCTCTGGCGAGCGGGCGGCGGCAACGGGGCAGGCCGTGGTCGCGCTTAAAACCAACCGCTACAACCCAGCCACTGACACGCTGCTGTTCACCGCAGCAGAAGTGGCGGCGCACGAGGCATCGGTCAAACGCTGGACTGCTTACTTTTTAACGCCTTCGCGCAATGGCGGCCTAAAGCCTGGGTTAATTACCGAGCCCGCCGAGCTGCGGCAGTTCAGCGCGTTTGTGACCTGGGCCGCATGGGCATCGGTGGCGGCGCGCCCCGGTGAGGTTTATTCGTACACCAATAACTTTCCTTATGACCCCAGCGTTGGCAATGTGGCTACGTCGGGCGCGCTATTCTGGAGCGCCATGAGCCTCGCGGTTTTACTCGCGGGCATCGCCGTGGTGTTGCTGGCATTTGGCAAGTTTGACTACTTGGGCTGGATCACGCGCGGCCAGCATGTAAAGCCGCAAATGCTGTCGGGGCAGTCGAGCAAGGGGCAAAACGCGCTGGTCAAATTTTTTGTAGTTGTGGCGTTGCTGTTATTGGGTCAAACGCTGATAGGCGGGGCCATGTCGCATTACCGCACTGACCCGACAAGCTTTTTTGGCTTTCAACTGGAGACGATTTTCCCGAGCAATCTGCTGCGTACCTGGCATCTGCAGCTGGCAATATTCTGGATTGCGACAGCCTACGTTGCTGCCGCGCTGTTTTTGGGTCGTTCGCTGCGCAGTGACGAACCGCGCTGGCTGGCTGGCTGCACGCACCTGCTGTTTGGTGCTTTCGCGCTGGTGATATTTGGCAGCCTACTGGGTGAATGGCTGGGCATTGCGCAATTGCTGGGTAAATGGTGGTTTTGGTTTGGCAATCAGGGCTGGGAATACCTGGAGCTTGGCCGCGTTTGGCAGTACCTGCTGGTGGCGGGTTTGCTGGCGTGGTTTGCCTTGCTCTGGACACTGGTACGGCCCAAAGCCCTGGTCAATGCAGCGGTAAAACCCATCGTCAAAATGTTTCTGGTGGCTGCGCTGGCGATTCCGGTTTTCTATATTCCGGCACTGGTGTTTGGGCCGCGTACCAACTACACCGTTGTCGATACCTGGCGCTTTTGGATCATCCACCTGTGGGTTGAAGGTTTCTTTGAATTTTTTGTGACGACTGTCGTGGCGCTAACCCTGTACCAATTGGGTTTGACGCGCCGCAATGTCGCCCTGCGCGTGATTTACCTCGATGCGATTTTGTATTTTTTGGGCGGACTGATTGGCACAGGCCACCACTGGTACTTTACCGGCCAAAGCAGCCTGAGCATGGCGGTGTCTGCCATGTTTTCGGTACTTGAAGTCGTGCCGCTGACGCTGCTGACGCTTGATGCATGGGATTTTGTACGAACCACGCGCGGCAAGGTTGATGGCAGTGGCAAAGAAATTGCCGTGCCGCACAAATGGACGTTTTACTTTTTGATGGCCGTCGGCTTCTGGAACTTTGTGGGTGCCGGCATTTTGGGCTTTTTGATCAACCTGCCCATCGTCAGCTACTACGAGATAGGCACACTGCTAACCCCCGCCCACGGCCACGCCGCGTTGATGGGCGTGTTCGGCATGCTGGCCATCGCGCTCATGGTGTTTGTGCTGCGGCAAACCAGCACAGACGCCAACTGGCCAAGCATTGAAAAATACATCAAGGTGGCTTTCTTCGGTACCAATGGCGGCCTGGCACTGATGGTGGCTTTAAGCCTTTTCCCCGGTGGCGTACTACAGGTATGGGATGTACTTGAAAACGGCTACTGGCACGCACGGAGTTTTGACTACATAGGCAGCGACCGCTCACACTTTATTGAATGGCTCGGCCTGCCAGGCCATGTGGTGTTCATCGTCTTTGGTGCAGTGCCGCTGGTGATGGCGACGTTGAAGAGCTATGTGGGGGTGCGGGCTGCTGGTTCAGGCGCCCGCTGACAGCAACGAAACGCTATTGAATTAATAGCTGGTAACGCCCGTTTCTATTGGGTTTCAGGCCTTTTTATGGGTTAAAAATGGCAGTTTTTTTATTCACCATGTGCTTTTTAAGCAAGATCGCATGCGATCGAACGTGAAAGCGAGGGGTGCGAGCTGCTTTGTCGCGAAGCGGCCCTCGCAACTGGCCTGTTGGCGCAATCATTTACGTTCCCGCCAGTTCCATGACTTTGCAGACTGTTCTCCAATTACGGTCAGTCATTTGCACTCCCAGAAGTTTCTCGGAATTTGCTGCAAGCTTTGATCTACCAACGCCCTCGGGCGCATACAGATAAAACACACTATCGGTTAAGTGAAACTGCTCACTGTCTTTTTTAAGACGGGAAAGATTTTCTAATTCGGGACTCGTTGGCTTGGAGGCCAGAAAACCAAGATGCAGGCTGACGGGATCAGTTTCTGCCTCAGGAAAGGGATTTTCTGCGATGGCTTTCTTGAGTGCTTCAAGCCGGAGAATGAGAACGCCTGGTTCAAAGCCACGAAGCTTCAGGATTTCAGCCGCGATCTTGCGGGAGAGTTGCGACGGGTTCCTTTCGGTGCTCTGAAATACGGCATTACCGCTTTGAATATATGTCTTGACTCTTAGCGCACCCGTTCGCTCCAGAACCACGACCAGTTCTTTCATCGGTAGAGAACAATTTCCACCCACATTGATGCCTCGAAGAAAAGCGATGTATGTATTCATTCAATCACCCGTTGAGCAAACCATAGTAATTCTTCACGCGATGCAAAGTTCAAAACCCGTAGCCGCCTTTCGCGGATTCTAGTTCGCCAAAGACATGACGGCGCGGGGGCTATTACTGTTTCTACAATCCCCTACCAATCCTCAAACGTCAGAGCCAGAAAATCACTCAAACCACTATGCCTACATCATCACTGCTCGACATTCATAACCTTCATTTTAGTTACCCCGGCCACGTGCTTTTCACCGACCTGTCTGTCTCCATCAAACCCGGCATCACGTTAGTGCGCGGTGGTGATGGGCGGGGCAAAACGACATTGCTGCGCTTGCTGGCGGGGGATTTAAAGCCCAGCTCGGGGCAGTTGCAAATCAATACCAAAGTGTTTTGGGTTGACCCACGCACCGAGGTTTTTGATCAATTCACGGCTACTGAATTTTTTGAATCGCAGCACGTTGCGTTTCCAGAATTTGACTACGCGCTGGTCAGTGCGTTGACCCGTGGGCTTGACCTGGCAAGCCATATCAGCAAAAAACTCTACATGCTATCAACCGGCTCCAAGCGCAAGGTTTACATAGCGGCGGCGTTTGCCTCTAGCGCTGCGGTCACGCTGATCGACATGCCGTTTGCGGCGGTTGACAAACCATCGATCGACTTTATGCTTGGACTTTTGCGCGATGCAGCAGACAGCGCTGGGCGCGCGTTTGTAGTTGCGGATTACGAAGCATCAGCCGGGGTGCGACTGGCGGGTGTTATCGACTTGGGTGATTGAGCAACCCCTGCGCAGCAAGACCTATCTGCTGCGCCACAAAGCCATCAAACGCAGCTAACAGCGCCTGATGTTATTTCGTTTCTACATCATTTCTAGATTAGACGCGAAGCCGCAGGCAGTGCTGTAGCACGGCAAGGCGAAGCAACGACATATAGGAATGATTTAGAAATGGAATTAGGGGGCTATCAATGCAAGGTAGGCGCTGCGGGTGTCGGGTGACACTGATGCAAGTACCTGCGCATACGAGGTTTGATGCCGGGCCAGCAGGCGTGCAGAGGCAATCATTTTGGAGCGGCAAAACCAGTGGCAGGTGTGTTGCACTAACAGCAACTCAGCCGAGATGGTGAAGGCCCTGCTTTTCGATAATTTGAGTGCCGTTGCGGCCTCCGGCAAGTCGCCGGGTGTGGTGGTGGTGGCTGTTGCATCAACAATAGCCTGCGCATGTATGGTCATGGCGCGGCGCAAATCAAACGTGGCTCCGGGGAAAAGCCTGCTGGCATAGGGCAGGCCAAAAGTCAGTTTGCTGACGCGCGCGCTGGCCGTATCTGCGCGTACAAACTCTTCGGCGAAGCGGTTGAACTGCTCGCACAGCTCAAGCTCGCTGGTGGTCAAAAGCTTAAAGATTTGCGCTTGGCGCTGCGCATCGGGCTCGCCCAGCGCGCGGGCGTAGCCTTCAATCAAGGTTTGCATCAGCCGCTCTATCGGGTAACGCCCCAGGTGCTTTGCCAGAAAAACAATACGGCTTTTTTGATCTCGCGATTTGAGGATGTAGGCGCCAGCAGCAAACATCAGGATGAACGTGAAAATTTCCATCGGATATCTTGGGGTCGTCAAGCAATTTCAAAAAAGTTGAGTGTAGTCACCGCCCAAGGCTGCGCTAGGAGCCACACGCAGCCTGGGCGAGATGCATCACCACACTTTTAAGCTGCTAGATGCTATTTAATTAGTAGCTGATCACGCTTGAATTCATTGGTCTGCAGCCAGAATTAGCGGTAAAAAATGGCCGCTAAATGCGTTTTTTGTTCTTGCAACGCCGAAACGCCTATAAAACAGCGGTCAGGCACCCAAAAACTCGCTGACGGGTTTCAGCTCATCAACGCGGTCACAAATCGACTTGGCGATCATCAGTATGGGAATGCCGAGCAGCAAGCCCCACACGCCCCACAACCAGCCCCAGGCCAGCAGCCCAACAAACACAGCAACCGGGTTCATGCGGCTGGTGCGGCTGGTCAGCCATGGTGTCAGCAGGTTGCCGACGATGGTGTGGATCACCAGGGATACACCACCCACGGCAAGAGCCATGTTAATGGAGCCAAACTGCAAAAACCCGACCAGTGCTGCGGCAACCGCCGTGATGATGGAGCCAAGATAGGGCACCAGATTGAGCACACCTGCGGCAATGCCCCAGACCGCCGCGTTTTCAAGGCCCAGCGCCCACAGTGCCAGCCCGGTCAACACACCGACCAGCGCGCTTATCAGCAACTGTACTTGCAGGTAGAGCTGGATTTGTCCGGTGATTTCATCGAGCGCCTGTAGCGTTATTTTTTTGCTGCTAAGGCGAGGGCCTGCGAGTTTGATGAGTTTGCGCCTGAAGGTATTGCCTGAGACCATGAGGAAATAGGTCAGAAAAACCACCGCAGTCATTTGCCCGATCAGCGCAATCAGGCCCAGCGTGCCAGTCCATAAATAGTCCCGGACATTGAAGCGCGATGATTCGATCACCACCCGCATGGCACCACGATTGTTGGCGGGTGCGGTGCCCTCCTGTGCAGCCTGCTCGATTTGCGTGGCTGCTTTTTGAACCGTTTCAAGCGTGCTGCCAGATGCGCTACTACGCAGCTTGATGGTCTGCCTGAATTTTTGCGCGGCGGCGGGTAATGACTCAACCATTTTTACCGTCTCATCACTGAGTGAATAGGCGGTAGTGCCCATGGCGCTAAGAATCGCAAGCAGCAGCACCGCAGCACCCAGCCAGCGCGGCACACGGCACGCCTCAGCCCAGTTCACCACAGGCGACAGGGCGTAACTGAAAATCACCCCCAGCATGAGCGGAATAAACACCGCCTTGGCCGCCTGCAAGACAAACAGGCTGGCAAAAACGGCCAGCATCACCAGCGACAGATTGCGAACGCTCACCGGCATGTGCAGCATGATGGGCTGGCGCTGCCGGGGGGCTACCACATCGGGTGCGGTCATCAGCTCTGCAGTTGCAAGCGGTGCGGGTGAAATTGGCTGTTCGGGAGTCGAAGGGTCGGCAATCATTGGGTTTCCTTACTGATGCACAGCCGGCATCATCGTGGTGGACTAGTTCCTGATCCGGAGACCTTATGAGGAGTAACGAAACTTTCGCAAAGGCAGACCGAGAAAGTACTTCCTGAAGTATTCAAACCTGGCGGCCAGTGAATGGGTGTAGGACGTATCCGCTGCTACGTACCAGCTATTTAGCCCGGTTCGTGTCAACAGCTGGTAGCCATTTTGCTGCATCAACCGGTGCTTTTCCCAATGGATGACGTGGTCTTCAATCAGCACCAGCTTGGACTGCCATTTTAAAAAGCTGAAGCCCGAAAGCGCCACCAGTTCGTGGCCTTCAATGTCAATCGACAGCAAGTCGAAACCAATCGGCGCTGCGTTGGCCAGCAGGATGTTGTCGAGTGTTTCGCACTGTACCGCGACGGTTGAACGCACCACGGCACCGAGTGCAATCGGGCGCTCTTCAAGTGTGGAATGCGGCCCGGCGCGATTGAGCTGCAATTGTTTGCCTGCGTTTGCCGGGCTTGAGCAGGCCATCTCAACCACCACGCCGG
>JBKJOH010000151.1:0-4147 GCA_046593295.1 Polaromonas sp.
TCAGTCCGTGCGCGGCCTGCCGCATGTCGGTGACCACCGGCGCGAGCAGATGGGGAATGCCTTCATAGACGCTCATCTCCAGCATCTTGGGATCAATCAGCAGCAGCCGCACGTCGCGCGCGTCTGCCTTGTAGAGCAGACTCAAAATCATCGCGTTGATGCCGACCGACTTGCCGGAACCGGTCGTTCCGGCCACCAGGCAATGCGGCATCTTCGCAAGATCGGCCACCACAGGCGCACCGCTGATGTCTTTGCCCAGCCCGATGGTCAGCATGGACTTGGCTTCGTTGTAGACCTGCGAGCCGAGGATCTCGCTGAGCTTGATGGACTGGCGCTTGGCGTTGGGCAATTCCAGCGCCATGTAGTTTTTGCCGGGAATGGTTTCAATCACGCGGATTGAAACCAGGCTCAAGGCCCGTGCCAAGTCCTTGGCCAGGCTGACGATCTGCGCGCCCTTGACACCGGTGGCCGGTTCGATTTCATAACGGGTAATGACAGGGCCGGGCGCTGCCGCCACCACGCGCACGTCAACGCCAAAGTCTTTCAGTTTTTTCTCGATCAGCCGCGATGTCATCTCCAGCGTCTCGGGGGCCACGCTCTCCTGCTTGAGCAGCGCGCCGTCGAGCAGGTCAACCTGCGGCAGCTTGGAGTCGGGCATCTCGACGAACAGCGGTTTTTGTCGCTCTTTGGCCACGCGCTCGCTCTTGGGAATGTCACCCAGCGTGGGCTCGATCAACACCGGCACCGGGTGCTGCTCTTCGATTTCAATGCGCTCGTCGATCAGGGTTGCTTCACGCTCGCGGGCTGCCAGTTTGCCGAGCGCCAGGTCTTGGGCGATCTCGCGTTTTTCGCGTCGTGAATCAATCAGGTTGGCTATCCATTCGCCAACCCGCTGGGATGTGTGCGCCCATGAAAAGCCAAACACGCTTGAGACGGCAATCACGCCCAGGGCAATCAACACCAGACCCGAGCCCGCAAAGCCCAGCCATTTCACGCTACTGCTACCGACCAGATAGCCCAGCGCGCCCCCGGCAGCATCGGGCAGCCGGGCCTCAAAACGGTAGAGGCGCGACCACTCGAGCGCACTGCTGGCCGCCAGCAATAGCAGCAGGCTCATCCAGAATTTAATACGGCTTGAATGCAGCGGTGTGGCGGTTGCCAAGGTGTCTCCACGCAGCCAGTGGGCCAACGATGCCAGCCACACCCGGGTACCTGCCGCCAGCATCCACCAGACAGAGAACCCGAGCAAAAAATAACTCGCATCAGCCAGCCAGGCACCCAGCCGCCCGCCCAAATTGCGAGTGGCCCCTGGCAACAAACCCGCAGCTTGCGCGATGCCAGAGGTTGACCAGGCGGCATCCTGCTGCGAATAGCTGAGCAGCGCAACCAGCCAGAAAACCAGCCCAAGCAAGCCAAGGATCAGCCCAACTTCGTGGGCAAAGCGCTTGACACCGCCCGGTGGTACATCGGTGGCTTGGGAATTTCGGGAGCTAAGGGTGTCGAGTGAGTAAGTCATAAACCAACTCAGAGCTTACCGCAGTTGGGTTGCTGGGTAGTTGGATTGCCAGGTCATGGATTGCCAGGTCAAGCCACCAGAGCGGTGGCAGCTATTCAATGGCGCCGAGCCGCTCTTTGACGAGCATGGAGCCATTGCTGCGGGTTTCGATAAAACCGCGCTCTTCCAGGTCTTTCATCACACGGCTGACCATCTCACGCGATGCACCGACCATTTTGGCCAGATCCTGCCGGGAAACCTTGTCGCGGATCACGGCATTACCGTCAGCGTCCAAGGACGAAAACTCCAGCAAGGCCCTGGCTACCCGGCCATAGACATCCATTAATGCCAATGACTCGATTTTTCGGTCTGCGTGGCGCAGCCGTTGCACCAGGCCCTTCATCACGGCATAGGCCATAGAGCTGTTTTCAGGCAGGCAGCGCGCGAACTCCAGCCGTCCCAGCACCAGCACGTCGGTCTGGACTTCTGCGCGCACGGTGGCTGAATGGGGTTCGTTGTCGATCAGGCTCATCTCGCCAACGTAGTCACCGGGCTGCATGGTTGCCAGAATGACTTCACGACCGCGCTGGTCGGTGGTGATGACGCGCGCGCGCCCCGTCAGAATGATGTAAAGCGAATTGGATTTTTTGCCTTGCTCGACAATCGCCTCACCACGCTTGAAGCGACTTTTAATGACCGCATCAGACACGGATTCAGCCTGCGCAACAGTCAACATCGAGAACAGGGGTACCCGGCGAATTAATTCAAGATTGGACACCATGGTAGGCATATCTAAGCTCCTTCTGACCTCACCAACAACAGGACTAAAGCGTATTCATACAATCAACTCTCTCGAAACCGAAACGCTTTGCATACCCAAAAGTACTGTCTCATAATTTAATGCGACTGTAACCGAGTTGCAACGATTTACTCAACCCTGTTTTCCCTCAAATGAAGCATTCAAAAGTTCTTATTCTTGGCTCCGGCCCCGCTGGCTACACTGCCGCCGTCTATGCGGCCAGAGCCAACCTCAATCCGGTCCTGATAACCGGCATCGCACAAGGTGGCCAAATGATGACCACCACTGACGTAGACAACTGGCCCGCAGACGTACATGGCGTGCAGGGGCCAGAGCTAATGCAGCGCTTTTTGGAGCATGCAGAGCGCTTCAAGACAGAAATCATTCTTGACCATATCAACAAGGTCGATTTCAGCAAGAGCCCCTTCACGCTGACGGGTGATAGCGCAAGCTACACCTGCGATTCGCTCATCATTGCAACCGGTGCGTCAGCCAAATACCTGGGCCTGGAAACCGAAACGGCATTTATGGGCCGCGGCGTATCGGGTTGCGCGACATGCGACGGTTTTTTCTATCGCGAGCAAGACGTGTGCGTGGTCGGCGGTGGCAACACGGCGGTTGAAGAGGCGTTGTACCTGTCCAACATTGCCAGCAAGGTTTACCTGGTTCACCGTCGCGACAAGTTCAAGGCCGAGGCCATTTTGATCGACAAGCTCCATGAAAAGGTGGCTGCGGGCAAGATCGTGCTGAAAATTCACAACACGCTGGAAGAGGTGCTGGGCGACAAGGGCGGTGTGACGGGTGTCCGGCTGAAAAGCAGTTTGACCGGGGCCACGCATGACATAGAACTCAAAGGCTGCTTTATCGCCATCGGCCACCAGCCCAATACAGACATTTTTGCGGGCCAATTGGAGATGAAAGACGGCTACATCATTACCAAAACCGGCTTGCAGGGTTTTGCCACCATGACCAGCGTACCTGGCATTTTTGCCGCCGGGGACGTGCAGGACCAGATTTATCGCCAGGCCATTACCAGCGCGGGAACCGGCTGCATGGCCGCGCTGGATGCGCAGCGCTTTCTGGAGCAAAGTAGCTGAACAGGCTGCCTGCCGACTAGGAGCCTGTCGGGGTTTGGGCATCGATAGCGAAAAAGAGCCCCAGCGAGGACAGTTTTTGCCGGATTTGCAGGCCCATAGCCCGGCCATGGGACAAAAAGCTGGTGAAAAATGGACCGCTGCGGCGCTTTTGCAGCCGATGCTCCCAAAGTCCGACAGGCTCCTAGCAGTTAACTTATGGTTAATTTTGTGGTTAATTTTGCTTGGAAGCTGGCCATTTTCGGGCTATAATCAAAAGCTAAGCTGAATTTCCCAGTCTCAAATTGAGTGGGCAATTCGCATCCGATTTCTTATTTTTTACGGAGAGTGCTCATGGCACGCGTCTGTCAGGTAACGGGCAAAGGCCCGATGGTGGGAAACAACGTTTCTCACGCCAACAACAAAACCAAGCGTCGGTTCATGCCTAATCTGCAGTACCGCCGTTTTTGGGTCGAGACCGAAAACCGCTGGGTGCGCTTGCGCATCACCAGCGCCGGTCTTCGTTTGCTCGACAAAAAAGGCATCGATGCGATCCTGGTGAATCTTCGTGCCCGCGGTGAAGTAAATTAATTTTTTTGTGGGACAGACCGCTAGCGCACAGCGTCAAGCTCTGTCCCCAACCGACTAGGAAAAATCATGGCAAAAGGCGCACGCGAAAAAATCAAGCTGGAATCAACTGCCGGCACTGGTCACTTCTACACGACCACCAAGAATAAAAAAACCACGCCTGACAAAATGCTGATCATGAAATTTGATCCT
>JBKJOH010000329.1:0-5124 GCA_046593295.1 Polaromonas sp.
GCGGGCCTGGGCGGTGGCAATGATGAGCGTGAACAGACGCTGAACCAGATGCTGGTCGAGATGGACGGTTTTGAAACCAATGTCGGTGTGATTGTGGTCGCAGCCACCAACCGCCCTGACATTCTGGATGCCGCGCTCTTACGCCCAGGCCGTTTTGACCGCCAGGTTTACGTGGCCCTGCCCGACATTCGTGGCCGTGAGCAAATCCTGAACATTCACATGCGCAAAGTGCCGCTGGCACAAGATGTCAGTGCGATGACGATTGCGCGCGGCACGCCTGGCATGTCTGGGGCTGACCTGGCCAACCTGTGCAACGAAGCCGCCTTGATGGCTGCGCGCCGCAACGCCCGCACCGTTGAGATGCAGGACTTTGAAAAAGCCAAAGACAAAATCCTCATGGGGCCGGAGCGTAAAAGCATGGTCATGCCTGAAGAAGAACGTCGCAACACGGCCTACCACGAGTCAGGCCATGCGCTGCTTGGCAAGATGCTGCCCAAGTGTGACCCGGTGCATAAGGTCACCATCATTCCGCGTGGCCGCGCTCTTGGTGTCACCATGAGCCTGCCCGTGCAGGATCGCTACAGCTACGACAAAGAATTCATGCTGAGTCAGATCGCCATGCTGTTTGGTGGCCGTATCGCCGAAGAAGTGTTTATGAACCAGATGACCACTGGTGCCAGCAACGACTTTGAGCGCGCCACCGGTCTGGCTCGTGACATGGTGACCCGTTACGGCATGACGGAAGCACTTGGCCCCATGGTTTACGCTGAAAACGAAGGCGAAGTATTCTTGGGCCGCTCGGTCACCAAGACCAACAACATGAGTGAAGCAACGCTGCAAAAAGTTGACGGCGAAGTCCGCCGCATCATTGACCAGCAATACAAGGTTGCCCGCACGCTGATTGAAGACAACAAAGACAAAATGCACGCCATGGCCAAGGCCTTGCTGGAATGGGAAACCATTGACGGCGAGCAGCTTGACGACATCATTGCTGGCAAAGAGCCGCGTCCACCGAAAGATTGGACCCCGCGCAATGCGTCGGTGGCTGGCAGCGGTGGTAGCGGGCCAACGGACGGCACACCGACTGTCAGTACAGACCCCGCGCCAACGGTCGCATAAATCGGTTTTTGACTTCTGCAAACCCGGGCTGGTCCCGGGTTTTCTTTTGCTGAATTTTTATTTGACCTCTTGGACTTGTGATGTTTTGGCAAACCTCCCGTTTTCAAATTGATCTGACCAAGCCCCGCGTCATGGGCATCGTCAACGTCACGCCCGATTCGTTTTCGGACGGCGGGCAGCACGCCACGACAGACACGGCTGTTCTGCACTGCGAGCAGCTCATCAAGGACGGGGCAGACATTCTGGACATTGGCGGCGAATCCAGCCGCCCCGGTGCTGCGCCGGTGTCAGTTGGCGAGGAACTGGCGCGCCTGCTGCCTGTGGTGCTACATGCCGTGAGGCTGGGTGTTCCTGTATCGGTAGACACTTATAAGCCTGAAGTGATGCAGACCGTACTGGATATGGGGGCTGACATCATCAACGACATCTGGGCGCTGCGCAAACCGGGGGCCACAGAGGTGGTGGCCGGGCATCCGGCCTGCGGCGTGTGCCTGATGCACATGCACCGAGAGCCTGTCACCATGCAGACTGCACCTATGGAGGGCGACGTGCTGGCCCAGGTGCTGGCTTTTTTGAACGATACTACTGCCGGGCTTGAAGCGATGGGTGTGGACAGGACGCGCATGGTGCTTGACCCCGGTATTGGTTTTGGCAAGACGGTTGCGCAAAACTTTTCACTGCTGGCGCGGCAGCGCGAGTTGCTTGCGCTGGGGCATCCGCTGCTGGCTGGCTGGTCGCGCAAATCGTCGCTGGCCGCAGTCTGCGGCACCTCGCTGGCATCGGTGGCGCAACTCGATGTGGCGGGCCGCATGGTGCCCAGCGTGGCGGCGGCTCTGCTGGCCGTTGATCGGGGCGCACGCATAGTGCGGGTGCATGATGTGCGCGAGACGGTGCAGGCTTTAAAAGTATGGTCAGCCGCAGCCTAAAATTCAAACGACGAGCTGACTAAAAATTCATCAAGAAACAACAACCAATGACCAGACAATATTTCGGCACAGACGGTATTCGTGGCACGGTCGGCCAGCCACCAATCACGCCTGACTTCGTGCTGCGCCTGGCACACGCGGTGGGTCGCGTGCTCAAGCGCACCGAGCCACGTCCTACGGTACTGATTGGCAAAGACACCCGCATCTCGGGCTACATGCTTGAAAGTGCGCTGGAGTCAGGCTTTAATTCCGCTGGTGTTGATGTGGTGCTGCTCGGCCCGCTGCCAACACCCGGCGTGGCCTACCTGACCCGCGCACAGCGGGCTAGCCTGGGTGTGGTCATCAGCGCCAGCCATAACGCCTACCCTGACAACGGCATCAAATTTTTCAGTGCGCAAGGCAGCAAATTAGATGATGCGTGGGAGATGGCCGTTGAAGCTGCGCTTGAAGAAGCCCCCGTGTGGGCTGACTCCAGTACGCTGGGCAAGGCCCGCAGGCTGGACGATGCCGCAGGCCGCTACATCGAGTTTTGCAAAAGTACTTTTGCCAATGATCTGACCCTCAAGGGCTTGAAAATTGTGGTCGATGGTGCGCACGGTGCGGCCTACCACATCGCGCCCAAAGTCTTCCATGAACTGGGCGCAGAAGTCATCGCCATGGGCTGCGCGCCAGACGGCATGAACATCAATGACAAGGTCGGCGCGACGCACCCCGAAGCATTGATAGAAGCTGTGAAACAGCACCAAGCCGATTACGGCATTGCCCTCGACGGTGACGCTGACCGCTTGCAGATGGTGGACAGCACGGGCCGACTTTTCAATGGCGACGAGGTGCTGTACTTGATGGTCAATGAGCGCCTGGCGCGGGGCGAAAAAGTACCCGGCGCAGTCGGTACGCTGATGACCAATATGGCTGTTGAAGTCGCTTTAAAGGCCAAGGGTGTTGAGTTTGTACGCGCCAAAGTCGGCGACCGCTATGTGCTCGAAGAACTCGACAAACGCGGCTGGCTGCTGGGCGGTGAGGGTTCTGGCCACTTGCTGGCGCTCGACAAACATACCACGGGTGATGGGCTGATTAGCGCGCTGCAGGTGCTGCAGGCCTGTGTGCGCAGCGGCAAAACGATTGCGCAGTTGCTCGGTGATGTGGTGCTGTTTCCGCAAACGCTCATCAACGTCAAGCTCAAGGCCGGGCAGGACTGGAAAAGCAGCGACAAGCTGGCAGCGATGACCAAAACCGTGGAAGCAGAGCTTGGCGATACTGGCCGTTTATTGATACGCGCCAGCGGCACCGAGCCACTGCTGCGGGTGATGGTCGAGGCGAGGGATGCGGTGCAGGCCAGGGCGTGCGCCGAGCGGGTTGCAGATACTGTTCGCGGCTGAGTTGACCTGATTCCATTTCCAGATCAATACGATATGTTGTTGCTTCGCCTTGCCGTGGGTTTTTGGGGTCAGAGCCCAAATGCGACTAGCCTTTGGCTCGCCCGTAGGGTGCAGTGCTTGCACTACAGCGAAATTGATGTCTGACCCCAATAACCCACGGAGAGAAAGGCGTTCTATGTCTTGGTTTTCGCGTATCTTTGGGGAAGGAAAAGCGGCTCCAGTGCCTGACGTCAATATGTCCGAGCCCGCTTCTGGGCCAGATGGGTTGCCAGAGCTAACGTCACTGCAGGCGATGGCCATGGAGCAGGCGACAACATTTATGCATCAGGTCAACGAATCGCTACAACTCGCCAACAATTCCACTAATCCAGAAACCAAAGTTTCCCGGCTGGAGTTTGCAAGGTCCAGACTTACCGATTTGCAATTGTTGACCCAACGTCATCCATTCATTAAGCTGCAACGGCTTGAGGGTGTGCAGCGCACCATAGCCCAGTTGGCAGAGGAATTTTCAGAGGCAGGCTACTACGCTCAAACCGATGAAAGCTGCCGCGACTATACGCAAAATGTTTGGAAGAACATCAACTTTCCAATTGATGACATCGCCAAAGGCTGGAAATTTTCCGCAACGATTCAGCTTCGCACTCCGCTGCGTGTCTTGTCCAGGCATGGCGAAATACACCAAGGACTGACGGAGCCGCCACCAATAGCTCATGCAATGTGGGAGGGATTTTGGATACCGTTGCTGAAAACTAATCGTGAATTGGGAATCGATATTCCAGAAATAGTAATGGACGGAACCATGGCCTCGGATGTTGGGCCAATACCGGTAGATGGGGGCGACTATCTAAAGTTTCTGTTGAAAGTCCGGGCGATAGTCGAGGGGTTCAGCGGGATTGAGGTGAGGCGTGCGGGGCTGCGTGAAGAGCTTCGAAATCAAGAGTGGGCTAATTACTGCCGCAAGCTTGGCGGCAAGCAGGCTGTAGTCAATCAATTCTTTTCGCCTTTTATCGAAACCATCAAAGGACTTCCAGCAAATGCTGTAGCCGCTATGTGGGAATGCGGACTCACGACGCCCGCACAAATTGCCGCCGCCGCCGATGCCAAATTGCTTGCCATCAAAGGCATAGGCCCGGCGAAGCTCAAATTTATTCGGTCCGCCTGCGACTCTGCTACAGACAAGGAATCTGAGTTGGTCGATTTGGTGGAGCGATAGACAATCATGATTCCGTCTTAGTCTTGGGCGAAACGCCGGGATGCGCGGGCTGCTACCGCTGGGCAATCTGGAAATCCTGGCGCTTTTCCGGCTTGAGGGCGTCATGCCTGAAGGCTGGGAAGTGGCCGCCATCCGGTCGCTGGATGGCGTTGCGCTGGCTTCTGGGGAGTAAGCCGGGTAATATCGCGTTTAGTTTTTAACCAAAAAGGTGCGGTATGAATAAATTGATTGCAGTTGCTTTGGTCATGGGTGGCTTGGTTGGGTGTGGAATCGCCCCGCTGGCGCCGCCAATGGTGCCAGCGCAAATCACCATCGCCACGCCAAAGTGCACCACCCAAAAGGGCTGTGAGGCCATGTGGGTTGACGCGCAAGAGCATATCCAAATGCTGACGCAGATGCGTTTGCGCCTGAGTACAAGCGACAGGTTGGATACCGTCCCTGTCATATATGGCGGGCGATGCGATGCAAACGTTTCCAACCTGTCGCT